>NZ_OSDX01000070.1:0-21493 GCF_900382755.1 Vibrio sp. Evd11 | reverse complement strand
AAAATGTGTACTAGAGATTGGATAGAGCTGATCAGTTAATTTTCCGGATTGGTATAAGAGATCTCTCACGAGATTATCAGAGATCGGCTTGTGTGTGGGATTCTTGCCTGAAGCTTGATTTGTGTGGCGACTGTGTGTGTTTTCGGTTGCGTTGTTGAAGCGAATTTGGATTAGTTTTGTATGTGAAATATTCTAAACTTTTTAGCAATAGCTTCTAGTTTTAAATCCAAATCACAGTTTTATATGTTGCTGTTGTTCTTTTATTCAAACCGATACGCTATTTGATTTTGGTCAGTAACCTTTTGCTCATTAGTTTGCACTATCTATACGTGTTCTGTTCCACATAAACGAGATGTATAGGGGTCCTTATGACTAATCCAACCAAAACCGATCGTAAAGTCACGATCGGCAGTTACATCGCACTCGCTTTCGCGGTTGTGTTCTTTTCAGGTTTAATGCAGTCCAACGAATGGTATGGCGTATTAGATTTTACGACGCTTAATGGTTCATTTGGCAAGGTCGCTTACGATGTGAGTGAAACTGCCGATGGTATCCAAGCTGCTACTACTTCATTGCGAGGTAAAGGCGGTAGCGGTGCTCGCGACGGTTTCATTTTTGCTTTGACACTTATTCCGACCGTGATGTTTGCGCTAGGTATGATCAACGTTCTTGAGCATTACGGCGCATTGGATGCAGCTCGTAAACTACTCACTCCACTACTTCGTCCTTTGATGGGTATTCCGGGCAACTCAGGCTTGGCACTGATCGCTTCTCTCCAAAGTACCGATGCGGGTGCTGCGATGACACGTCAGCTCAAAGATGAAGGGCATCTGACTAAGCGTGAAACCGATGTTTTCACCATGTTCCAGTTCACGGCGGGTGCGGCAATCGTTAATTTCTTCTCTTCAGGTGCGGTGCTGTTCACGCTGACGGCGATGGACGGTTCTCTTGCTGTGACTTCGTCTATTGGCTTAGCGGTTGCGGTGATGTTTGTTTTCAAATTTGTCGGTGCGAACCTATTCCGTATCTACCTCAATATTACTGAAGGCAAAGAAGACAAACCAAAAGCAGATAAAGAACAAAAACTGGAAGAGGAAGTAGCATAATGAGCGAAGTTAAAGCAAAGAAACCAATGGTTACTGATATTTTCGTTGAAGGTGCTAAGAAAGGCTGGGTCATTGCGACTACCTCTACGGTACCGAATGTTCTAATGGCATTCGTCATCATCAAAGCATTACAAATCACGGGTGCGCTGGATCTGATGGGCAGTGTGTTTGCACCTATCATGGCGGTGTTTGGTTTACCTGGCGAAGCGGCAGCGGTATTGATTGGCGCGTGGATGTCGATGGGCGGTGCAGTGGGCGTGGTAATCACGCTGTTTGACCAAGGTATTCTGAACGGCACTCATATTGCTATTTTGGCGCCAGCTATCTACTTGATGGGCTCTCAGGTGCAATACATGGGGCGTATCATGGGCCCGATTGGTACTGAAGGCCGTTACATCCCGGTGATGATCGCGATTTCAGTGTTGAATGCCTTTGGTGCAATGTTCTTGATGAACATCATTTTGTAACGTGACTTTTAACGGTTAGCTGCAATTAACGGTTAGCTGCAATTAACGGTTAGCTACTAACAGCTTTTAGACGTTACAAAAAAGGAAACCCCGTTTGGCTTTCACCAAACGGGGTCTATTCTTTTCGTAGCCATCCTGCTACTGCGCGTTACTTATCTTTCAATAGGTAACTGGTGCTCCCTGCATCGTTCCTTGACGTGGCTAAATCCTTTAACCTATCCAATTCGTCGCCGTCCTAGCGGTGTCTTTGCTAACTCATCATCCTGACAAGTGACTCTATCCTAGAGCATAACTTCCTTGCTGATAACTCATCCTAAGCCATCAAATCTTCATCCTGAAGATACCTAATCCGTTAGGCTTTTTCCTGTTCCTGCCAACTCCCTGTCGACATGTGTATTAAACACTGCAGAGGCTTTACTCACAATCCACCTGAAAAAATAAATGCACTCGCTAACCGAAAGAAATATGCGTGGATTCATATAAAACAAGGGGTTGAGTTTGTGTTTTAGGAATTTTCTGCGAAGCTTGATTGTGATCTCTTACGTTCGGTGTGAGAGATCTCTTACAAGTGTTTGGGCGTGAATATCCTTCTATGTTGACCTCATCCGTTAGTCTAGAGGTAAAACATGCCCAACAAACTCCAAGTAATAGGGAAAAATGATGGTAACAGCACTTTACGCAGCTCTGCTGACAGTCGTAATGATTTGGTTGGCGATTGAGGTGATTAAACAGAGGCGAATCAATCTTGTTGCTCATGCTGATGGCGGTGTTGAGTCGTTACAGATAGCACGTTCGGCACAAAGTAACGCAATGGACTACATCCCAATCACAGTGATTTTGATGGGGTTGTTAGAGATGAATGGTGCTGGTGTTTGGCTTATTCATGTCATTGGTGTGGCGTTCATTCTGGGGCGAGTGATTCATGCAAAAGGGATCTTGGCGAAAAATTTTAAAGGCCGCAAAGTGGGGATGGTGTTAACGCTTATCTGCATGATCTCTTTGATTGTCCTAAACTTAGCTTACCTACCTTTTGATAAAATGTTCTAGGGAGCATTATGGCATTGCGCCTTCCTCCTGCTTGGGCGATTGTCCTTGCAGGTCTCATACTGAACGTCATGGCGATTGTCATGTCGAGTTTGGTGTTAGACAAAATTGAAGCGGAGAAAGCGGAATACAACGATCGTAAATACGGCAATGTGTACTCAATACAACTGGCCTGGAACACGATCGAAACCTTAGAGCGCAAGCGTGAAGCCATTCTGATCCACCTAGATAAACCCTCAACAGAAACCGCTCAACCTGCCACCATCCTCGATGAAGCGCTCCGCGGCCAACTCCGGAGTTGGGTGAGTGATGAAGTGCCGGCCATCTCGTTGGCTAATTTACCCAAGCTTATGATGCTGATAAACAGTGCTCAAGAAGCCCAACGAGCACGAATCGATGACTACTATTTGGATAATCTGACCTTGGTTGAGTTAATCCAAAGGCTCGATGAGAAAATGGCTTTCTACAAGAATATTGCCCTGTTTCTTCAGGTGTTTGGTTTAGCACTTATCTTGGCTCGCGATCTAGCCAGAAGACCATAGCCTATCTAACTTTTATGGTTAGCGACTGGAATTATCTGTATAGCTAGCGAGACTCGCTTGGCAGGTTAGGGTGCTGTTGGTCTTGGTACTTTGGTAGCTGTTCTTTCAATCCTTTAAACGTGCTCAGTGCACTGCCAATCGATAACTTATTCATCAACCAATTTGGCAAGATCCCACCTGCGTTCGCATACGCGGTGTAGGTGATGTAAGTATTGCCATTGGTGAGCGGTTGCAGCGTCCAAAGTGCGTCCACATCGTAAATTCGAATATACCCCGACTCTTTCGCCAAATAGTTAGATGCATCTTTAATCGACAAGACAAACTGCCCATCCTCAATGCTGTATTTTGAGTAGGTCACCATATCGCGATCTCTAGCAGGCCATGGCGCTTTGAATTGGGTATAGACGATATTTTCATCCTCAGATATCTGCATCAAGACACGACTTTCCGATACGTTATCTATCCAGTTTGGCACGTTCTCGCTGTCTTCCAATAGCAGTAAAAAACCAGAATAAGTGGTGGGCGTTTGCATTTGTGCTCGTATCTCTACTAAGCCTTCAGTGTGAGGTCTTTTATCAATGATGATGCCATCTTCACTTTTGACGAACTGCCACGGGTTGGCATAAGTCAGTGTTGATAAGGCGCAAAGCCCGAGTGCAAAAATCCTAGGTAATATCATTATTCTTCCATGAAAAGAAAAGCTTATCTTTTAGGAGTATAGAATAAAAATGGATTTGATTCGTACTGAGGGCTTATTGATTTTTCATAAGCTTGAGCGACATATCGTTGTTTATTGTGGTGAGACAAATAACTTTAGGTTTATCTCTAGTTAGGAGGTCATAAAGAAAAACGGAAGCGTTCGGTCGCTTCCGTTTTGATAGTGGGCAATGGATAAACGTTGAATGCTAGAACTTAGAACTTAGAACTTAAAACTTAAAACTTAAAACCTAGAGCTTATAGGCTTCGACGGTTTTGATCGTCGTCCAGTTGCTATTGGCATCTTGGATGAACTCTTGTGTGTTCTCCAACCAACGTTTTTGAACCGATTTGTCTAGGTTCAAGTACAACTTCCCATCTTCTACTTTCCAAGCGAGAGGGTCAGTTTCAAATTTCTTACCCATTGCTACACCGAAGGCGCAGTAACCGCCATATTGAGGTGCATAAGCTGCTGGGTTAGCTCGAAATTCATCTCTGTTTTCACTACTCGCAAAGTTATAAATCGCATTCTTATAAGTCGCCGTGAATTCAGAGGTGCCTTTAACTGGCCCTTGATTGGCAAAGTAAGCGACAGGGTCATAACCTTTAATGGCGAGATCATTTTTGTCGACACTCATATCAAGGTCTGCTGCCATTAACGAAAAGCTGGTTCCTAGTAACGCGGCTAATAGAGTGATTTTTTGACTGGTCGATTTCATGTGTGACATATCAAGTTCCTTGTCAGTGTTGGTTATCTTGTTTGAAGTAATTTAGCCCACTCGTCCGGTCTATAGAGGGACAAAAGAACTTAAAAGTAAGCGAATCGTTCGGAGGATGCATGGATCTGCTTTCACAACTAATGGAACACTTCTCGATACGTACCGGTGTTTTCTATTCTGGCAATTTGTGCGGAGTGTCGTCATTTAAGCCGCAACAAGGTAAAGAAGGGCACCTTCATGTATTGAGCGCGGGTGAATTGACTTTGTCTAGTGCGCACACGGAGTACAGGCAACTGTCACAGCCCTGCATTATTTACCTTCCGAACAGCACACCACATGTGATTGAAGGCGTGGGAGAAGGTGCTGAGGTCGTGTGTGCGAATGTCGAATATCGTTCAGGGCAGATGAATCCTTTATTGTCTGCTCTGCCAGACGTGATAGTCATTCCGTTTGCGGATGCACCTAACTTAATGCCAGTGATAGAAGTGCTATTTCGAGAGTCGAGCCAAGATTCATCGGGGCAACAATATCTAATGGACAAGTTGAGTGACGCCTTGATGGCTTTGATTTTCCGCCATCTCATTGAACAACAGCAAATCGATCAAGGCGTATTTTCTGCGCTTGCTCATCCGCGGCTTGCTCCGGTCGTTACTGCTATTCATCTAATGCCTGCTCGCCACTTTTCGATAGAGCAAATGGCTTCATTGGCAGCGATGTCTCGAACTCAGTTTATAGAAGCGTTCAAGCGTGAAGTGGGTGAAACCCCAGGTGATTATGTACAAAAGTGGCGGGTATCTGTGGCTCAGTCGTTGCTGCTACAAAATAAGCCGATCAATTGGGTGGCGGATGAAGTGGGGTACAACAGCTATTCTGGCTTCTCTCGAGCTTTTCAGCATGTTACGGGAATGTCGCCGCGTTTGTGGCTAAAGCAAAATGTGTCGTGAATCGCTGGGCAACCCTAACTGAAATGTGGCTATTAGCATGAGGCTAGTCTATGTTTTAGCGGAAATTGAGCGTAGTTTGTTCAATTCTCAACTGACGGTGTAAAAAGGTGGACTTTATAAGCTCGTTGTAACATTCTGCCCGTCCTATTTTATCAGACATCAATGAGACGAAGTGCCTGCTGAACATTATTCAGCCTCCCGTATCTCATTAAAGCACTAAGGAGTTCAACTTGAACCTATTTGTAAGAGACCTTACCGTTATCGATTCTTCATACATCTGTGAACACAGAGGGGTCGTAGGAGATAGTTGGATTTTAGATGTCACCATGTCTGGTGAACTGAATGAAATGAGCATGGTGCTGGATTTTAGCAAGGTCAAAAAGCAGATCAAACAGCTTGTCGATGAGCACGTTGATCACCGTTTGCTGCTGCCAATGCAAAGCGCTGCAATTGTTCTTCAAGCGAGCAAAGCGGGCTACTCTAAGGTTGATGTATTGCGTGGTGACAAGAGTCTTCACCTACATTGCCCTGACGAAGCATATTGCTTGATTGATGCAGAAGCGATCACCATCGAGAGCGTGACCGCACACGTTTATCATATTCTGCGCGATCACCTACCAAGTAACGTCACAGGGTTAGAAATCACCCTTCGTCATGAGAATATTAATGGCGCGTTTTACCACTACACCCATGGTTTGAAAAAGCATGATGGCAACTGCCAACGCATCGCCCATGGTCATCGTTCTCCAGTAGAAATCGTGGTTGATGGTCAGCGCGACGAGCAACGCGAACAAGCATTTGCTCAGCGTTGGGAAGACATTTACTTAGGTTCTAAAGAAGACCAAGTTTCAGTTTCATCACTTAATCTGAGTGAACACGCGCAAAGCGTTAATGATGAAAGCCACTATGGCTTCCGCTACACGGCGCCTCAAGGTGAATTTGAGCTAGCGATTGCTAAGAGTGAAACAGAGATTTTGCCGACAGATACCACAGTAGAATTACTGGCAGGCTATATTGCGGATCAAGTTGAGCCGAGCCTAGCAGAGAGCCAATCACTACAAATCGTCGCTTATGAAGGTGTTGGTAAGGGCGCAATGGCGTTCCGATAACACTTCAACGAATGACACAGTCTCGTTGCTGACATGATGAAATAAAGGCAAGATAATCCGTTATCTTGCCTTTATTTTTTGTGGCTCTTTAAAGCTGGTTTAGCGGATAGTTTTAGATATAAACACTAACGAAGTAGCACGCGTCGCAGTGGCGTTTTCTCGATCCCAACGACCAACAAGAAACTCAGAATAAAGGTACCGAAGAATACGATGCTATCTTTGGCTAATTCGGTGATGCCCAGTATGCCGCAGACATTGAACAGTATGATAATGATCAGTAAATGACTTACGTAGATACCCAGCATACGATTCGAAATGGCACGAACCCAAGCGTAGTTACCCATGTTTGGATTTGCTAAAAGCCACATGAACACGCCCATCCCCCATAGCGCCGTGCCAAACAAGAAATCATTCATGTTGAATCCGACGTCGAACGTGGTGAGCCATGCCGCCTCAGCAAAGTGAATCAACATGCCTAACGCTAATAACCCCAACGCTTTAGTTGATGACACCTTCCATTGATTCTGACGAATAAGGAAACCTAAGGTCACCATTAAAGTGCCAAAGAATGGACCATTACGCGTGAAGAAGGGTGCTTCTAACCCGGTTAGCGTTGCGTAGCTTCCTGCCAAAACACCATAGCCATAGAGCGCTATGGCTATCGGTAATAGAAGTTTGTTGAGCTTCAACTCAACCAATAAAGCAATGATCAACACTGCGCAAACAAGGGCTGGAATGAACCACAAATGCACCAGACCTCCCTCTAAGAATGAGTTAAAAGGAGTGCTCATTAAGAAACCCCAATAGCCTTCACGTTCACCTAGATAGCCAAACTCTTCTACCTTCGCGAGATTGAATGGCATCACTAAGCAAATGATGCTCCATGCCAACCAAACCTTAAGCAGTGGTTTGGAGTAGTTGATGAAGGTTGTCCATGGCGATGCAGCCAACTTAGGCTGAATAAGATAACCAGAAATCAGGAAGAACAGAGGGACCGCAAAACGAGCGGCTTGGTTGAGCACATAACCAATCCATGGCACTTCATCGATTTGCCAATAAGTAAGTGCCATCTGGCCGTGTAAGCCAATGATCGCCAAGATAGCAATCACTCGACCCAACTCGATACTGGCGATGCGTTGTGAAGGCGTATGTTGAACGGAAGACATATCAGATCTCTAAGAAAAATTTCGTAAAATCTAACAGTCTTTATGTGGAATCAGTTAGTCCTAAATCAAAGCTGAAGGCCTTTGATTTAAGGCTTATATTGATTTTTTGAAGCCTGTCGCAGCTATATTAAATCCATTGCAGTCAATGCAAATATACCAAGCGTGCAAGTGATAAGTGAAACGACAGTGGTTAGCGCGATTATATTGGCTGCTAACGTTGAGTTTCCGCCCATCGCACGCGCCATAACATAGCTTGCCGCTGCCGTTGGTGCTGCGCTCATCAAGAAGATAAGTCCCAGATCGAGCCCTTCAAACCCAAAGTACCAAGCAGCCAATGTAATTAGTAGCGGTGAGGCAATTAACTTGTAGCTAGAGGCGAACCACGTAGACAACTTTTCTTGTTTGAGCGAACTAATATCTAGAGAGCCACCAGTACAGAGCAGAGCCAAAGGCAAAGTCATATTGGCAAAGTATTGCCCAGCGTCAGTCACCATTTTTGGAATGGGAATTGAAAGTGCATAGAAGACGACCGCTAAGAAGATAGCGATGATTAACGGGTTTTTGGTGATGGACTTGGCGATCACTTTAATCGCTTTCGCGCCTGTGTCTTCGCCTTTTGGTGTGAGTGCAATCACGGCTTGAATGTTATATAGCACGGTCAGGGATGCGACATAGATAGCAGCCAATGCTACGCCTTGGTTACCATAGATATTAGCCACATAGGCGAGGCCAATGATCGCGGTATTAGCGCGGAATCCACCCTGGACAATCACACCTTGATCTTTCGAGCCTTTGAATACCAATTTGGTCGAGAAAATAGTAAACAAGAAAAAGACAAAGTTAGCGATGACGCCAAACGCAACTAACGCGCTACTGGCTGAAAAATTGTGATTCGATTGAACAATACTCAGAAATAGCATCGCGGGTAGGGTGACTTGAAACACCACCTTGGACGCGACATCAATGAAATTGTCATTGATTAAGCCGATTCGCTTAAGCATCACACCAAGAAACAGCATTAAACAGATAGGGCCTGTTACTGACGCCGAAAACGCAAACTGTTCCCAAAGTGTGTTCATTGTTTTTCCTTTGTTAGTCGATTTCAATTTCCTTTGAATACTGTCGCATTTTTCCACAGTTATTAGGGCATGTGGACCTTTCGAGCTGATTTTTGCAGCGAATTGCTGGGTATGTCTACAAGGCAGAGGCTTTGATGTGTAGCTAGCCTACATGAAAGGCCGATAATGCAGTAGAAATAACCAGCAAACGCTGCCCGAAGGGTTCGGCTAAAAGCGTTTTACTCTTTGTTGAGGGGGATTTGCTTAGAATGACTAGGCTACTTCCCCCTCGCCGCGATTAAAACGCTTTTATCTCGAACAAAATTTTACCGCTAAAGGTCAACACGCCCTAGATAAGACAAAATGAATACCAAGGGTTAAGTAAAAAACTTGAAAAAAAGTACGAACGTGCTAAAAATAAAGCATCAGATTTATTGTTGGTGAATAATGAGCAAAGGAAAGATAACCAAAGAGTATATTTTGAGCCATGCATTCGCACTTGCGAGCGAAAATGGTCTCGAGAGTTTGACGATTGGCGAATTAGCCAAGCAGTGTGGTATGTCTAAGAGTGGATTGTTTGCGCACTTCAACTCTAAAGAGAACCTGCAACTCTCTGTACTCGAATATTCCAACGCCATATTCACTGAAAGAGTCATCATTCCGGCGAGAGAGTTGGGCGACGGTGATATTGAAGCCAAGCTTAAACAACTGCTCGATAACTGGTTGGGTTGGAATCATTCATTCCAAGGCAGCTGTATGTTTATTGATGCTTGGAAAGATGCAGGCAGCGAAACGTCTGTGATTCAGAAGGCACTGCAGAAAACCATTTCAGTGTGGATTGATTACTTGACGATTCAGGTAGCAAAAGCGGTTGAGAGCAAACAGTTCAGGGCCGATTTAGATCCAAAACAGGCAACCTTTGAATTATATGGCCTTTATTTGAGTGCGAACTTGTTCTACTCGTTACGAGGCCAACAAGCGAGCCACACCCACTTTTGGAGTGGTGTACAACGCTTAATCGCTAGCTGGAAAGTCGCCTAATTCGTTTTTAAGCGGAGCATTGCTTAGGTAAGTTAAGCTAGGTAACAGTGACAAATAATTTTAAGAGAAATGGCGGAAAGCTACGATAAACTTCTATAAGTAGCAGCGCCATTTTTTATATTAACAAATAGCACGGTCGTTCGATTTTTAGGGCCGAGCTCGATCCGCCAGATGATGATGGCGATACAAGGAACGGTCATGAGTGACAAAATCTATTTTAATACATCGAACAAGTTCAGCTTCAAGCGCAGCCTAATTGGGGCTACAACCAATCTGCATTACATCTTAGCGCCGAGCCACGCCAAGAAAACGGCACGTAAACTGCTGCTCACTCCAATGCGTACCGAGCAGAAAAATGCCGATCCCCAAGGGCTTATCAAGAGTGAAATCAAAGGTCGTGATGGCGTCTTAAAAACGTATTCTTTGGGTACCGGTCCAGTTTGGGTGCTTACCCACGGTTGGTCAGGCACCGCGAGTCAGTTTTTTCCTTTAATGGAACACATCGCCGCGAAAGGTTTTACGGCCTTGGCTTACGATCACCCAGCTCATGGTGGCAGCGATGGCGTGCATGGTCATATCCCTGCGTTTGTGAACGGTTTAGAAGCGATTCTAGATTCGGTTGGCGAAGTGGCAGGTTTAGTTGGTCACAGCATGGGTACGGCTTCTGCGTTGGAATGTAAGCACGTTAAATTGGAAAACAAACCTTTGTTGCTAATTGCTCCTGTGTTGGATTATTTAGAAAATCTATTTGGCAGCGTGGCGCGTTCAGGTTACTCAATGAAGTTGTTTGAGGCGGTAGTCGGAGAAGTAGAAGAGCAGTTTAACTACCCAATTCAGTCTGTTGATCCCTATGGAAAGCTAGCGCTTCGTGAGTCTCAGACGATCATTGTTCATGATGAGCAAGACAAGTTTACTAAGTTTGATGTGTCTCAGCGTGCCGCTAATGAAATGGGTCGCGTTACCTTGATTGCCACTCAAGGCCAAGGCCACGGCCGAGTGATGAAGTGCCCACAAGTATTCGAGAGCTTTGATAACTTGATTGGCTAAGTCTAATACCAATCGTAGTAAATAACTGTTCACCTTAGCTTGTTAAAAATCTCGATAACGTCGTTAGATTTTTTGATTGTAGAATAACTACTTATCGAAACTATTTATTGAAAAGAGCAGCCTTGTTCTCAAGCTTTTTTCCTGCGCTATTTTTGAACACTTACTTACTGTGATTGGTATAACGAGCGCAAGCAAGTAGAACGCCAGTTAAGAAAACAAATAATAAAAAGGCCAACCAGACATTCTCTGGTTGGCCTTTGCTTTAGGGATTTAGTTGATGCTTAGTCAGTATTTAACTAAGCACTATTTTTAGTTAGCAGCTTGCAGGACCGATCTCTTTCCACACGCCCCATTGGCCTGTCGTTGTTGGATCTTCACCTGTTGTCCACCATTTCGCTTCCCAAACCTTACCGCCTTGAGTCACTTGGTCGCCGCCAGTGTAGACCGCACTTGAATCCCAAGCGTTAGTACACGTACCGCCGCCTGTGGTTTTCTTAAGAACTTTCACTGAAGTAGCCGCGACTGATGTATCTGTGCCATCACTCACTGTCACAGAGAAGTTCAGTACCGTGTCTTGCGTGTATTCCGCCGCCACAAAGCTTACTGAAGAACCTTGAACCGTTGCATCAATACCAGCAGGTACATCCCACGTGAAGGTCAGTGTGTCTTGGTCAGCATCGCTCGAAGCCGAAGCATCAACCACGACTACATCACCCGCATTCACTTCAGCCGGAGCCGTAACCACAGCAACTGGTGCTGTATTGACTGGGCCTGTGTCTTTAGGAGTTACCGTTACAACAACGGTGTCAGTTGCAGTAGCACCTTCGTTATCAGTTACCGTTAGGCTGAACGTGAGTACTTCTTGTTGAACGACTTCAACCACATCGAAGCTTGCAACAGCCGCATTCGCGTTGGCCAGAATTACGGCTGTTCCGCTTACTTGTGACCAAGCATAGCTCGCAATCGTACCGTCGCTGTCTTTTGAAGCGCTACCGTCTAGAGAAACAGAAGCTGGGCCTTCAACCGATAGGTCTGCGCCCGCTGCTGCGGTTGGTTTACGGTTTACAGGATCAGTAGTTCCACCTGCAAGACCTTCATGCATCGCGTTCAGGATATCGCCGTTATCCGCATCAATTTCCCAAGAGAATAGACCCGCAAGGCCAAGGCTACGAACGTATGCGCCTTTTGCTTTTACCGAGCGGTCATCATCAAATGTGATCAGCTGACCTGAAGTGCGGTTCCATACGTAAGGCGCTTCTGCCATTTCGTCGTAACCGTATTCGAAGCCATTGATACCTTGGTTATTCGCACCAAGCATGTTCGCCTTAATGCCTTTGTAGTCGATAACGCCATCTTCCCAGACGCCTTGCGCAGAGCTACCTTTCAGTTTGCCGTTACCAACACCTGTCATAGGGTCGCTAGGATCCGAAAGTGATGAGGGTAATACACCTTCCCAACCACGACCGTACATTGCTGCACCTACGACAAGCTTGTTAGCTGGAACGCCTTGTTCGAGCAGCAATTGGATGCCGTTGTCCGTTGTGTAAGCTGGGCCTGTGTATGGTTTGCCATTTTCATCAATGCCTGAGCCATCACACTGACCAGGGCGCATGAAGTTACCGCAGTGTAATGCTGCTTGGTGACCTAATACGTTGTTCCAACCGCCGTAGAAGTCGTAAGTCATCGCAAAGATGTAATCCATGTATTGGATAGCATCGCCGTAGTTCACGTCTTCAATTTTATCGTGGCCAACACCGATCGCAGATGTTAGCTCGTAAGTACGGCCATTTTCTGCTTCTAGCTCATCGAGCATCGCACGTAATTCTGCCATCAGTGCAATGTAGGCTGGGCCATCATTTTCTGGGTCACCAAGCTCTGGCGCAGCACCGCCACCACCTTGGTATTCCCAGTCGATATCTACACCATCGTAGAATTTCCATGTGTTTAGGAATTTTTTAACAGATGCAACGAAGGTGTCACGGTTGGCTTTGGTTGTAAAATCAAAGAACGGGTCAGATAGCGTCCAACCACCAATCGATGGAATGATTTTTAAATCAGGATTACGCTGCTTAAGCGCCATCATCATCGCGTAGTTACCCTTGATAGGGGAGCTGTATTCGTGCCCTGCTTGCGGGAAACTTTTTTGGAAAGCGGCCCAAGGGTCATGAATTACTACTTCGTAATCGTTAACGCCCTGACACGCTGTCATGAGTGCGTTGTAGCTGTTACCGCCTACTGATTTCACTGATTCATTAGGACCACAAATTGGGATGAAGCCGTAAAGGATATGGGTCAAGTTGTCAGCGGGTAGGTTATCGACTGTGTAATCACGGCCATAGATGCCCCACTCAACAAAGTAAGTACCTACTACCGTGTTTGGATCTGTGTTGTATGACTTGTTGTTCGGATCCACATTCATCGCAAGTGGCGCTAAGTGTGAGCCATCGGTATCTGCGATTGTGATCTGAGCGGGTGCACTCTTGGCACAGCCTGTTTCGTCACAAGCTTCGATTTCCATCTGAAATAAGCCGCCTTGGCCGTATTCGAATGAAGCTGTCGTTTGGCTGCCAGTTATAGGGCCAGTGGCCACTTTAACGCCATCAAAGTAGATGTTGTAAGTGTTTCCTGACGTTCCGCTCCATTGGTTAAATTTAACGTCGACCTTTGCTTTGTCGTGATATTTAACCATCTGGTTATAGCCAGAAGTCGTTTCCATCGCGAGTTCAATTTTAGAAAACTGTAGGTTGTTGGAACCGTACATGTCGATGCTAGGTGCTGTTGGTGCAGCTAATGCTGTACCTGATAGCGCTAGAGCAATGCTTGCCGCACAGGTATTAATACGAATCATACTATTTCTCTCATTCCTTGAAGGTTACGAGAACCAAATGGCCCCATAAACGGCTCCAATCAGTTTTGAAGGAGCTTCCCAGTCAGTATTCGAGAGAGTTTTAATTTTATAACTGAAAATAAATCCGTTTTCGATGGACAACTAAAAAATATTGTTTCGTTACAATTCTGTTGCTTAATGAGTGAGAGGCTGAGTCCATGTTTTATAAAATAAAACATCCTTCAGAATGAAAATCTCATAAGTGAAATTACGCGACATGAAGTTATGAAAAGATGCGACAAACCATAAGAAAATATCGTCATTTGAAGGGGAGTCACAGAGTTGGATGTATGAAGCTGAGATAGGTTGCGTGATAAATACAGTGCTTATTCAAAAAACTAAGGGGTTTATCGTTTGAATTGTTCCGCTAATGAAGCGCGTCGTTGCTGCATAACACTGTGGGTATCACCCGCGGCTGTGTCTTCATAGCCCTCTTTAATGAACTGTTGTGAAGGGACGCTCGGAACGAGTCGTTTTAAACGAGGGGAATCGTAGGTACCACTTATCGTATAAACCGTTGACCCAGAACCTGTATTGATGGTGACAACTTTGCCATCAAAATCAAATGAAGTACTGATGAAGCGATGGTTCATCATCACGCCATTGTCGGAAAGAGTCAGGATGTCGGTTTTGTAAGGTGGAGCGCCAATCTCTATCCATGTGCCGTACACATTACTTGGGCTGACGGATTGCTGGTGGGTTTGATAGGCGAAATACCCTGCAGTGAGGGCAATAATAGCGGCAACCAATAAGAAAAGGTAACGTAACGAGTTGGCAAATAGATCTGCTATTTTAGTGCTCTTTTTCGCCATGTTCTCGTCTTTTCCTTACTCATACTGCCTTAAATACTATAAATTAAAACCTTAGTTTGCAAAGATAGTTGCGAGAGTTAGAAGCAGGATCGAATGTTCTAGATAAATGGGTTGCTTTGGCTAATTTTAAGTTTTTCTGATGACATTTGTTCAGTCAATGCATCTCTATTGTAGAAAAGACTTAAGCTATGCGTATTTATTTCTTGTAGGAATGACGTGAATTGGTTAAAACAATTATCACGTGAATTTACGCATAGGCTGATTCATTGAAGCTCAATAATTGCAATTTGAAGATAACAAGGAAGTACAATGATTAAAGAGAATACATACTTTGATGGTGGCGTTAAATCGTTAGCGTTTAATCAGTCTGGTGCTGATGTGAGTGTTGGCGTGATGGCTGCTGGCGAATACACATTCGGTACCGCAGCTCCAGAAAAGATGACCGTTGTAAAGGGTGCTCTGATTGTAAAGCGTGTTGGCGATGACGATTGGACAACATACCAATCTGGTGAGTCTTTTAACGTTGCGGGCGATTCTTCTTTCGACCTACAGGTAAAAGAAGCAACGGCTTATTTGTGTGAGTACTTATAAGAAGTTGTGTTTTAGTTTCTGACTAATAAGAAAAAACCACGCTCTAAGAGCGTGGTTAAATAAGTGATAGTAACCGGCAGTGGATAGTGTCACTTGTTTTTACCGTCATCAAATGGACGACTAAAATTCGTTGTTTGTTGCAAAATCTCTTCAATCTTCAATCTTCAATTCAAATCTCAAATCTCAAATCTCAAGACAGACATCTGTAAATCAGTAAGTCTCAAATACGCCGTTGTTGTAATCCTGAATCGTTTGTTCAATCTCTTCCATCGAGTTCATGACAAACGGACCATAGTGCACGATAGGTTCATTAATCGGCTGACCAGAAAAAATCAGTACACCTGAATCTTCTAGGCTTTCTAAAGACAACAATTCAGCTTTGGTGAGTAGGGCAAGCTGACCTTGGTTGATCACTTTGTCGCCGATCTTAATACTGCCTCGGTACACGTAAGTCATGGCATTGTGATTAACATTAGTCCCTAACGTCACTTTTTGCCCTGAATTCGCTCGCCAATCCGCGACGCTTAATGGCACACCTGTTGTTTGTAATGGACCCTGCGCTCGCAGAGCCTCTGAATCATCAGTTTGGTTATACAGCTCAAATCCACCTGCAATCACTCGTAATAAACCGCTTTGCACATCTTGATGTTCTGTAATGCTTTCACTTTGGAAATCATGGTACTGCGCGGGCTGCATTTTGTGTGTTGCTGGCTGGTTTATCCAAATCTGAAAGCCGTGCAACGCACCTTCTTCCATCATCGGCATTTCACTGTGAATCACACCACGCCCCGCGGCCATCCATTGTGCGCCACCGCTGCGAAGTTCACCGACATTCCCCATATGGTCCTTGTGTTGGAAGTGACCTTTAAGCATGTAAGTGAGCGTTTCTATCCCACGGTGAGGGTGAGGAGGAAAGCCACCAACATAGTCCTTGCTTTCATCCGACTTAAGTTCGTCGACCATCAAAAATGGAGAGAAACGCGTGTTATTGAAACCAGCGAGTCTTTGGATTTTGACGCCATCACCATCGGAAGTGGCATGTGCTGCAATCACATGATCTACTGCTCTTACATTCGTCATTTTGAAACCCTCATAAACTGGAATAGCTGTAGTTTATGTAATTTGATTTCAAAAGAAGATGGCATAGCGTTGAGTGTCTTATTCGAAAATCTTGAACAGGTAAGAATATGAAATTATGTCTATACTTGAATATAGAGTAGACCGCCAAGGAGGCCGCTATGGCAGTTCAGCAAAAACATGGCGAAAGGCATGGTCGGATGGGCTTTGATAACGACTTTACAACGGAGCAAAGCCAACGTTTTACCGAGGTTGCGAATAGCGCTGTTAAACGTCGCGTGAAAAAACGTGAGATTGAAGCCCCGTTTCTTCAGTCGGCTAAGCAAGCCGCTTTTAAAACGGTAGTGAGACCTAGAGGCAATAACCCAAACCGAACACGACAAGTTGTATGGATCATTGTTATCGGGTTAGTGAGCCTTTGGCTTATGTATATGGCTGGTTAGTACGCTTAATTGTAAGCGATATTAATGGCTAGCGTTGACGCGTTTTTAATAGCGTAACATTATTCCCTTCCACCTTCGCTTCAAGACAATCTTCAAGTTCAGAAGAATCAGATTCTGAACAGGAAAGGTTTGCAGGTAATTCTTCTATCAAGGTAGATACTGGGTTGTCGTGATAATAAGCGTATCGGTTTTTCCCTGAATGTTTCGCCACATACATCGCTTTATCGGCGCATCTCGTTAACTCATGTAATTCTTGTGCATCTTGCGGATACAAAGAAACCCCAACACTGAGTGTGAGTTCTTTTATCCTTTCGTTGGTCTGACAACCACTCTCAAACAACCCACATATTCTATCGAGAATGCCGTCGAGGTCTTTTCGAGTTGGAATGTCATAGAGCATTAGAACGAACTCGTCCCCAGCAAAGCGCGCGATGGAATAATCGTATTCATGATTCTTTCGATCTCTAGTTCGAATGTTGTTACTCAAGCGATTGGCAAAATGCTGCAAGACACTATCGCCCACATCGTGGCCATAGCTGTCATTGATACTTTTGAAATCATCGATATCCAGAAATACCAAGGCGGTGAGAGAGCGTTTGCTATCCACGGTTGCCAATTTCTCGACTGCCCAACGTTCAAAGCTCCAGCGATTGGCCAAGCCTGTAAGTTGGTCTCGGTAGGCCAGATCTTCAATGCCTTCTTTGTAGAGGCGTTGAATATAGCTAACGGCTTTTGTGTAGTAATAGGCCGATGTGTGACACACCAAACTCATGGTAAATAGACTAAGAATAAACCGATGTGTGCTGTTAAATGGCAAAGAAAAGTTATTGGGCATTGCCGTAATCAGGGTGCTGATAAACAAACAAAATGAGGTGCTAAAGATGATTCCAATTCTGAAGTCATTGATAAAAATCACCGCCGCTAGAATAGGGTAGAGCCAAAGAATTCGGTCAGGAATGGCGTGACTGTACAAAAATAGGATGACCCCTTGAACCAACAAAACACCGCTCAGGATCAATTCTGAATACTCAGGGTTAATGACTTTTCTTACGTAAAATGCATTGGAGATAGCGATAAGTGCAAAACACAGTTCGAAAACCGACAGCGTGTAATGTTGGCCTTGGAAATAAGCCCAAGTGTAAAAAATGAATAGCGCCGCGGCAGTCAGTGAAAAGGAGTGAACAATTTTTTGCTTGCGGGTGGATCGTATGTCCGCCATTTCTTCTAGGTGTCTGCCGACGAGCCTTTTCATGTGATTTGTGCCAAAGATTTTGATAATGGTATTAATAGTAGATTAAATAATAAGCTACGCGGAGACTTAGATAGCTATTTAGTGTGACTGTAATCAATCTTTCATATGAAAGAATAATCAAATCATTATAAATAGTGATGTACGTCACCGACGGTGCAGGTCGCCTCTAGAGTGTGATATTCAAAGATCAGCTTGGTAGGGATGATTTGATTATTATGTACTTGCTTTCCAATGATTTACTCAACATAGTTTGTAGATACCTAAATTTGATAGAGGCTCATTATGTTAATTACTTTTAGTTGCAAGGCTCATGCTAGCGTCACTATGTTTGGTGAAGTCGGTCTTCAGTTCATTAAGATGCTTGGACATAGTGGCGCGATCCCCGGAGCCATTGATGCTCCAGACGTTCCTCAAGCTCTGGATAATTTACGTACTGCGATCGCTGCAGAGCAGAGCAAACCAGTCGAGCAAGAAAATGCTGATGACGACAATGAAGAAGAGATTGTTGAAGCACCTGTCAATATCGGCAGCCGAGCTTTTCCGTTGGTTGAACTGTTGAAAGCCGCTATTAAGGATGAGTGCGAAGTTATGTGGGAAGACGGCAGCGGTAAACGACTGTAGTTCGATTCGCGCAAAACGTAACAAGCCTATCGAATCTATTTTAATAGGAATGAATGTTGAGCCAGTATCGGTTATACCATTGAGTTTGATGGCGATGAACCGATACTGGCGTTTTATTTGATCTGCGATTTAGAAGCTAATAATTAATAACGAACCGCTAATAACGAAAAGCTAGCTGGCTTTGTTAAATCGAATCGATTGTATTTTCTTTTCACTACCATCTAGGTAAGCGTAGCTTTCTAAGATCCAAAGCTGGCTATTGAGCATACCTAATTCAATACGAACATCAGCACTATTTACGCCCTCATAGATGACATCTTGGATGTTAGTTGGATAAAAATTGTAACGATTATTTTGAGATTGAGGCTCGCCAGCAAAGTTGACATTCACTTGGGTAGCTTGGTTGGTGACATCCATTTGGTAGCCTTGAGCTTCATCGTAAGAGAACTGAGCCGTTAGGTTGATTCCTTGTGAATTAGCTACGCTCACCTCAGCTTGGCTAATACTGTTCAGTTTTCCTGTCGACGCCAAGTCCGAGATGGTATCCAGAGTGTTAACGTGATTGTGGATAGTGACATCCCATTCGCCAATGAAATTATTGAGTTCTTCCCAATTTTGTTGCTTTGTTTCTGTTGGTGCTGCGGCGTTCACGTTGGTATGCGCAATAGCTTCGTTGCGGCTATCGTGACGAATGTTGTCTCGATTACTTCTGATGTCGTTACCTGCACCTGCAACCCCGCCGGCTACTCCGCCGACAACGGCACTTTTCATTGCTAGCTCTGCATCACCTGTTAATGCACCTATCGTGAGCCCTAACAGTGCGCCACCGACTGCGCCCTGCTTGGTGCTCGCATTGGGATCATCTTCACCAGGTGTCACACACCCAGCAAGTAGTGGAAGGCTGATAGCAATCGTAAGTGATGATTTGACCATTGAATTCATAGTTGGAACCTAAAATGTGTTTACAAAAGGATCCAAACTTTATCAATGCAATGTCAGGCAACCATTATGAATAATGCTTTGTTTGTTGCGAAGTGTTTCACTTGTTTCTGTTTATTTACAAGGTTCGTCAGCCTTGAAATGAGCGACTTTTGTTATCGTAATTTCAATACATAACAGACCGTAAACAAAGTGATGCTGTTCACGCTTTCTTGACTCCCAATTCTGAACTAGGAATTTTTCCTAGTTATTCTAAGACCCTCTCTCATGCGGTCGATTTTTAGACTCCTTATTATTTCACGGTCAACTAACAAAGAATGCATGGTCGCAATTATGCCGTGCAGACCTCATAAATAATAAGAGAGTTCACAATGTTAAAGTTCCTAGAGCAGGTTCGAAAACCGACACTGGATCTTCCGGTCGAAACTAGAAGAAAAATGTGGTTTAAACCCTTCCTACAATCTTACCTAGTCGTGTTCATTGGTTATCTAACCATGTATTTGATCCGTAAGAACTTCAATGTCGCGCAAAACGACATGATTTCTACTTATGGGTTATCAATGACGGATCTAGGTCTTATCGGTCTTGGTTTCTCAATTACTTATGGTATTGGTAAAACCGTCGTTTCCTATTACGCCGATGGTAAAAATACCAAACAGTTCCTGCCATTCATGCTTGTCCTTTCTGGTATTGCCATGTTGGGCTTCAGCTTCAGTATGGGTGGCGGCAGCGCTAGCTTATTCATGATGGTTGCCTTCTACGCATTGAGTGGTTTTTTCCAAAGTACGGGTGGCCCTTCAAGTTACTCAACGATCACTAAATGGACGCCTCGTAACAAGCGTGGTTCATATTTAGGTCTTTGGAATATGTCACATAACGTGGGTGGTGCGGGTGCAGCTGGTGTTGCTCTGTTTGGCGCAAACTACCTATTTGATGGCAACGTAATTGGCATGTTTGTTTTCCCATCTATCATCGCGATTGTGGTTGGTTTCATTGGTATGCGCTTTGGTAACGACTCTCCAGAAGCATACGGCTTAGGTACGGTTGAAGAGTTGTTTGATGAAGAAATTAGCGAAGAAGATACTATCGCTGAAGAAAATCAAATGACCAAGAAAGAGATCTTTGTTGAATACATTCTAAAAAACAAAGTGATCTGGTTACTCTGCTTCGCGAATATCTTTTTATACATTGTTCGTATCGGTATCGATCAATGGTCTACCGTTTACGCGTATCAAGAGCTAGGCCTATCAAAAGAAACGGCTATTTCAGGCTTTACTCTGTTTGAAGTCGGTGCTCTGGTTGGCACATTGATGTGGGGTTATTTATCAGACCTTGCGAACGGACGTCGTGCTTTAGTTGCTTGTGTATCGCTTGGATTGATTATTGTCTCTCTAGAGTTCTACCAAAATGCAACGAGCGAGTTCATGTACCTAGCGTCACTGTTCGTACTTGGCTTCCTAGTGTTCGGTCCTCAACTATTGATTGGTGTTGCTGCGGTAGGTTTTGTACCTAAGAAAGCAATCAGTGTTGCTGATGGCGTGAAAGGCACATTTGCTTACCTAATTGGTGACAGCTTTGCCAAACTTGGCCTAGGTATGATTGCGGACGGAACGCCAATTTTCGGCTTAACGGGTTGGAAAGGGACATTCGCAGCACTCGATACGTCAGCTGCCATTTGTATCGTGTTACTGCTATTCGTTGCGGTTGCGGAAGAGAAGAAAATTCGTCACGCGAAGAAGATGCACCTAGCGGCTCAAAACGCGTAGCGAGTCTCACGTGCTTTATTGGTTTAAAGCACGTGAGATCATACCAATCGTTAGTTCGATTCAGTATCATCTCTATCAATAAACTTAATTTTATATAGCTCCTATCGGGGCTAATGCCGTTCACTTAAGAGTGAACGGCATTTTTGTTCTTAGCATACCGTTGTGG
>NZ_OSDX01000049.1:0-33110 GCF_900382755.1 Vibrio sp. Evd11 | reverse complement strand
TTTTTAAAACCAATACGTTCAATTATTTTTTTAAGCCAAGCATCTTTTTGAGTTATCGGTATTTCAGGCAACCTTCCAACATAAGACATGGCACCGAGATAAAGTAGAGAGCGTAGCTCTTTGACGCCACCACACTTATCAATGCCGATCATGAACACTTTGCCACCAGAACTATGTTGTTTAGGAGTGAGACCAACGAATGCAGAAGCTTGTCTACCGTTCTTGAACTGCTTTCCATCACCAAGGGTTGTATAAAGCATTGCAGCTGTAACTTCGCCAACTCCTTCGATTGCCATCAGTCTCTGGCATGGCTCTATTTGGCGAGTTAACGCATTCTTTTCTTTTTCGAATGCTATGAGCTTCGATTTTAGCTGTTTGTACTGCTCCCACAGCATAGATAAAACAGACACTACATTAGCGGGTATTTCTGTCTCTCCATCTAAAACAGTTTGAACAGAAGCCTTCAAACCTTTTTCACCTTTTGGATTAGCAACACCGTATCCTAAAATTGTTCCTCGAATGTGCTGTCCTAAAGAAACAACACTGCGAGATAAGAAACGACGACTACTCTCTAAAGATTGCATAGATTGTTGTTCAAGCGATTTTGGGCGACTGCATTTGATACCTATTTGTATCGCGGCATTAGCAATGGCCAGAGCGTCGTTGTGATCAGTTTTATGACCTTCAAGGTATCCTTTTACTTTTTTGGGATTGATGATCCGTACTTCATGTCCAAATCTTTCAGCTAACTGTCCCCAATAATGACAACCACAGCAACCTTCCATGGCGACAATAGAAGGTTTTGCCTTAGCAAGAAATTCCTTCATTTTTTGTCGGCTTAACGGTTTGTTGGAAAGCAATTCACCATGAACACTGATATGGCAGGCTTGAAGCACATTTTTTGCTAGGTCGATAGCGATAACATTTTTAGTCAACATATTGGAACCCTCGGTTTTTTCTCACTATCCTAAGTCTAGATTGCTAAGGAGGGAGTGGATTCCATACATCATGTTAAGTATTATGATGAAGAACCAGAAGACACCTCTAACGCCTTAGATACCGATGAGTCCCAACAACCTCAAATTGAAGCTAACGATGACTCACGCAAACCATCGACACAAACTGAACTTGAACCGACGTTGAGTGAATAGCCTTTACTTTTCATGATTATGGAGCGCCATTCTGTTCTTAAATCAATCAATCGTTCGCTTTCCATTACTGACAATAAACACATAAGAAAACCATAAAAACGATTGCTATATGAGCCCTATCACAACGAATAATCACAAAGTGGTAGTTCGGAATCAAAGTTGTTCCAGATCAATGGTCGACCAGTTGATTGCCGACAACATGTAGGAAATTAAAAAATCATAATTAACGGAGTTTTCCAATGTCTACTGCATTTTACATCCCTACAATCAACTTCATGGGTACTGGCTGTCTGAAGGATGCTGCTGATAGCATTCAGTCTCAAGGCTTCAAAAAAGGTCTTATCGTAACGGATAAGATCCTTAACCAAATTGGCGTAGTTAAGCAGGTACAGGACCTCCTTAGCCAGCGTGGCGTAGACGCAGTTGTATTCGACGGCACTCAACCAAACCCAACTATTACTAACGTTAACGATGGTCTTGAATTACTGACTGACAACGATTGTGATTTCGTTGTTTCTCTGGGTGGCGGTTCTCCACATGACTGTGCAAAAGGTATCGCTCTGGTTGCCTCTAATGGCGGCAAGATTGCAGATTACGAAGGCGTAGACCAGTCTGAAAAGCCAATGATGCCATTGATTGCCATCAACACCACAGCAGGTACAGCTTCTGAAATGACGCGTTTCTGCATCATCACTGATGAAGCTCGTCACATTAAAATGGCTATCGTTGATAAGCACACAACACCACTTATCTCAGTAAACGATCCTGAGTTGATGCTTGCTAAACCTGCATCATTAACTGCTGCAACTGGCATGGATGCGTTGACACACGCAATCGAAGCTTACGTTTCTATCGCAGCAACGCCAATCACAGACGCAGTAGCGATTAAAGCAATTGAACTTGTGCAAGCACACCTAAGAACAGCCGTAGCGCACGGTGAAGACATTGAAGCTCGTGAGCAAATGGCTTACGCGCAGTTCATGGCTGGCATGGCATTCAACAATGCTTCTCTTGGTTATGTTCATGCAATGGCGCACCAACTGGGTGGTTTCTACGACCTTCCACACGGTGTATGTAACGCTATCTTGCTACCACACGTTCAACGCTACAACGCGCAAGTTTGTCCAGAGCGTCTACGTGATGTTGCAAAAGCGATGGGTGTGAATGTTGAAGGTATGACAGCAGAGCAAGGCGCAGAAGCAGCTATCAACGCGATTGTTCAACTAGCAAATGACGTGAACATCCCAACAGGTATTGCTCAACTTGGTGCTAAATTGGAAGACATCCCGACTCTGTCTGACAACGCACTAAAAGACGCTTGTGGTTTTACTAACCCTAAACAAGCGACTCACGAAGAAATCTCAGCGATCTTCGAAGCGGCAATGTAATCTAGCGACAAGTTATTCGAGCTAAAAACAAATAGCTAACACAAACGGGCTCACCTTCTGAGCCCGTTTTTTTTATCTGTCCAATCCCTTTCAAATATTTCTCTTCCCTACTCCCAAGAGCCGTTAATCACTAGCTGCTCACCACTAAAAAGTCGCATTGTTGCGATCGCTTGGTTATAGTCAAACTATTGATATATAGAATGACAAACAGGTTCCATTGAGTCGTTGGATAGTTAGCACCTCATTATTAGCTTCACTCGTTGCCCATTCCGCTCAAGCAGAGGAACAAAATGAGTGCCACAGTCAGCCGCTAGAAGACGCCCCTGTCGAAAAAGCCTACCACTACCTAAACAGTAAATTTTGCCAACCCGCATTATGGTTTGACAGTTTCTTTGTCGATGACCGCATTACCGAAGATGCTCGAGCCGGCACCTCCGTGCGTTGGTACAACGATTTTATCTATTCCGAAGGTGGCGATGTTGATTACTCAACCAAGCTCAACGCACGCTTGCACCTGCCTTTTGTGAGTAAACGACTGAAGTTAATCTATGAATCGGTTGGCGATGAAGAGTTTTTAGATTTCTTTCCGCAAGATTCAGAGGAATTAGAGAGCGCACTCGGCCTACGTTACGATGCTTATGCCAAGGGTTACAGTAGCTTCAATATTAAAGCGACACTGCGCCCACGTATTGAAGCTCGTTATCGCTTTACCTACCCTCTCACTACCGATGCCGTATTCAGGCTGACCCAACGTGTGTATCAAGAAAAGCAAGAAACTGGCGAGATCACCGATATCGATTTTGATCTTTCTTTGAGTGATGACTTCTTAGCGCGATGGTCGAACTTTGCAGGTTATAACGACGACCTTAAAGGCTGGGAGTACGGGACGGGACTGACTTTGTATCACTATCTTTCTCAAGACCAAGCTCTGCAATACAGCGCGACGATTACAGCAACCAGCGAGCCGTATAACCACTACGAATACTCACAGGTGTCGATAACCTACCGAGAAAACGTTTGGAAAGAGTGGCTGTTCTACGAATTGATTCCGCGCTATCAATGGGAACGAGAGCCCTATGAGAAACATACCGAAGAAGCCAACATCACTCTTAGGCTTGAAGTCTTGTTCAACAATGTCTAGTGGAACAGTATCTAGTGAGTGTTTGTGAGATTTGGGCATCGTGAGATAGGAAACGAGGCACAAAAAAGCCCTGGCAATTTCGCAAGGCTTTCTCTTATTGATCATTTAGCTAAAATGTAACCGCTATTTCTCTTCGAAACGCTTCGCCAATTGATAGAATTCATTCACTTGCTCTTTGAGCTCTTTCGAATGATCTTTAACTGAATGAGTCGCCACTAGGTTTTGCTCGGCGGTTGACGCGATAGACTGCATATGAAGGTTTACATCACTCGATAGCTGACGCTGTTTATGTGCAGAGCTTTCAACCGACTGCATTAACTCGTTCATTGATTGCATTAAAGTTTCGACTTCAGACAAGCGCTCTGAACTCACCTTCGCCACATCACCACACGCATCCGTTTGTTCTCTGTTAGCCAAAATATCTTTCTGCCAACCTTCAATCGTTGTCAGCATGGTATCAATGCTTTCTTTGATTTGAATCGTCGCCTTAGATGTGCGACCTGATAACGCACGCACTTCATCCGCAACCACGGCAAAGCCACGTCCTTGCTCACCCGCTCTCGCCGCTTCAATCGCTGCGTTCAATGCCAATAGATTGGTTTGCTCGGCAATGCCACCGATCTCTTCCATTATCTTACTGACACTTTGCGCTTGGTCACTCAGTTGATACGTCGTGTGTGTTGCTTTCTCAGCCTGTGAAGCCAAGCTTTCAAGGTTAAGGTGTGTTTGATTAATACTCTCTTTCGCACCCGCACAGGTTTGCAGAGTAACGTCGACAATTTGATGCGCTTCTTCGGTACGAGATGACACTTCATTCGCCGTCACCTCCACTTCTTCCGTTGCTTCACGAACTTGAAGTATGTCTTTAGTCTGTTGATCTAAAGCATCTGAAACTTGGTAAGAAGTCGCGTTAAGATTGTCGGCTAAATCTTGTAACGGCTTAGCTGAATCAGTCATACGGCCTAACACTGTTCTGATTCGAGCAGACAGCAACTTCAAATGGAAATCGGCGATAGAGAACTTACTATTACCGGAGTAGACGAGACGACTCACACTGTCGAATTTCGACTGCAACTTTTTAAGCTGTAAAGGCGTATCAACAAGCTCTTGTCTGAATAAGAGTGCCAACGCAGAAACAGGAAGTAAGCTTAGTAACCATCGCGACATTTGCCCTACTTCAACGAGATTTGAAATCAGAGGCGCAACCAAAGAGCCTAACAACACCGCATAACGAACACTGTCACTGATCTGTAATGACCATTGACGACCCGACTTCTCTGCTTTCAATAAACTTTGGTAAGCCTTATCCGCCACTTGTACCCATTCGTTTTTTGGCTTAACACGAACAGACTGATAGCCACTCACCTTCCCGCCATCGTAGATAGGGGTAACGTAAGCATCAACCCAGTAGTAACCACCGGATTGGGTTTTATTTTTTACGATACCGCGCCACGCTTTACCTTGCTTTAGATTAACCCACATATCAGCGAAAGCCGCTTTCGGCATATCGTTATGCCTGACGATATTGTGGTGTTGCCCTAGTAATTCTTGTTGGCTGTATTCTGCTATGCGACAAAAAGCATCATTGCTGTAAGTAATCACGCCTTTAAGGTCTGTAGTGGACACGAGTTGTTCGTTTTCGCTTAGAAGCGTTTCACGAGATTGAGAAGATGAGCTGACAGTCATTTATATTAACTTTTGTTAATTATTGTTTTAGGCGAGGAATATATACAATTATTAAAGTTATGACAAAATGTGAACGTCACATTTTGTGTAAATGCCTGCTATTTATACAAAAATACGCTCGACACCTCACAAAGCTCAACGCTTCACGCTTCTTCTCAAATCAACATTTATAAATCACCTAAGTTACCTACAGTTTAAATCTCATGGTTCTCATTGAAACAGAGGTATGGAATGTACGAATGTTTAAATCTTTGCACAGCACTCATTCAACAAAGCCTTTAGTAAGCTTGGATGTCTTAACCATGGCAATCCTCTACTCAACCATAAGTAAATCGCTAACGCGTACACGAACTAAAAAGCCTAAACACGGGCTCTTTTTCTTATCTGATAACTCCATTTGATCGAGCTATTGTGAAATCTGTTCTCTTGAAGCACTTTAAATCGCGCTTAATAGCCTAATTATTGATATTTCGAGTGAAAATAATTTCAGCATGGTTATTTACTAAACACTCAATTATTACATTCATTTTTTTAACACCGACAATAAAACATTTGTTTGATTAATTATAACCCCACACCTTACATAAAGCGCTCTGAAGCATAATAACCATTTACCCAATAATGATATCAAATATTAAAACTATCAGCTATTAATGCGCCCAACCTTACTAAATAACTGACAATAAAATAAATAACCATCCTTATTTGATATTAACTGTTAATGTTGAAACCGGAACGAATAATGATTTGTAATAATTATTCATTTGATTGGTTAATTTTATAAATATATTTTGTTACATAATCAAAACTGATGGCTTGATATAAGAATGTCAAACAAAACAATGGCTTTAATGGTTCTAATTTTTTCCTCACTGTCACAGGCTTCCACTATTGAGAACGACGAACTATTGCTGAAGTCACTGATTGAGCGAGGCGTTATCTGTCCTGGCTTAACCTATGAAGGCAATCAAAAAGCTTTGCGTATCTATCTCAACGCTAAAAAAGTAAAGAGCACTCAGTTTGATTCAAAAAATAGAAAAGAGACAACCAATACAAAAGAAATAGAAAATATAAAAGAGATAGAAAGTACGAAACATACAGCAAACACACGTCAGTTAAATAAGACACCACAAGAGTGTATTAGGCCAGACTCGGACAACTGATTCGAATAAGGCAGTTGATACTGATATCGACATGGAAACATAGAAAGGAAATATAATGAAAATGATGAGAAAAACTTTGTTAGCTTCAGCAATGCTTACTCTATTTAGCGTCAGTAGTTATGCAAAAACACCTATTGATTTAGGCGTTGTTAATGAAGACAAACTTATTGAAATGCTAGTTAGACAAGGCTTAGTCGACCAAGATGCAACCGATGTGGCAAAACACGACGCACTTGACCGTTACTTAAAAAATAAGATCAATTCCGGTTTTAAAGGCGACGCTCAATTCGGTAAAAAAGCACTTAAGCAACGAGCGAAAATACTCAAAACCATCGAAAAAGGGTCTGGCGTTAAAAAAGCGAGCGTATTTGCTTTAGAGCTCGGCACCAAGCGTACCGATAAAGTACTCGCTCTATTGGTCGATTTCCCTGATTTGAACTGGGATGACAACAAGCTGACCGAAGAGCACACCCAAATGCTCTACGAGAGCTACAACCCAGAACATTATCAAGAGTTGTTGTTTTCAAACTCTGGCTACACTGGGCCCAACGGCGAAAACCTAATCTCGATGCGTCAATATTACCAAAGCGAATCTGGTGATAGTTACAGCGTTGCGGGCCAAGCTGCAGGTTGGTATCGCGCCTCTAAACCTGCGTCATTTTATGGTGGCAACTCCCCGACGACCGACAACGATCTCAACGCGCAAGAACTGGTTCGTGAAGCTCTAAATCAATTGGCTCAAGATCCGAGTATCAACCTAGCCGATTACGATATTGAAGATCGTTACGATTACGACGGTGACGGAAACTTCCGTGAACCCGATGGTGTGATTGATCACCTAATGGTGTTCCACGCATCTGTGGGTGAAGAAGCCGGTGGTGGCGTATTAGGCCCTGATGCGATTTGGTCTCACCGATTCAACCTTGGTCGTACACATGTGCTTGAAGGTACCTCCAGTTCTCTTCCAGACCGCTTTAACGGCCAATACGCGGCATTTGATTACACCATTCAGCCTATTGATGCCGCAGCTGGTGTATGTGCTCACGAGTATGGCCATGATTTAGGTCTGCCAGACGAGTACGACACGCAATACACTGGCAAAGGTGAACCTGTCTCTTATTGGTCAATCATGTCTTCAGGTAGCTGGGCTGGTCAAATTGGTGGTACACAACCAACAGCATTCAGCTCTTGGGCAAAACACTTCTTACAAAAATCGATTGGCGGTCGATGGATTAACGATGATCAAATCTCGATTGATGACCTAGAAGACAACCCACAGGTTTATACGCTGTTCCAAACAACGGATAACAGCCGTCCGAACATGATTAAAGTGGATCTTCCAGAAAAACAGATCGAAGGTTTAAAACCGTTTGCTGGTGAGTATTCGTTCCATTCACAAAAAGGCGATGACCTGAAAAACAGCATGACACGCAAGTTGGTGATTCCAGCCGGCGATTCTGCACTGCTTTCGTTCAAAACTTGGTATGAAATTGAGAAAGATTACGACTTTGCACGCGTACTCGTGAATGGACAAGCCATCGCAGGCAACATCACCTCAATGGATGACCCGTACAATACTGGCCTCGTTCCTGCTATTGGCGGCGAATCTGGCGGTTGGATTGACGCTGAGTTCGACGTTTCACAATGGGTAGGCCAAGAAGTGGAGCTTTCGTTTGAGTACGTCACCGATGGTGGCTTAGCGATGGAAGGTTTCTATTTGGATAACCTCAGTGTGGTCGTTGATGGTGAAATCACCTCAATAGACGATGGTGAGAGCAGCTCCACCTTCGCCCTAAATGGCTACAAGCTGAGTAATGGATTCCACCAAGCACAGCACTACTACCTGCTGCAATGGCGCAGCCACATGGACGTTGATGAAGGTCTAGCCAACATCAAACGCATGGGTCAACTGATCTCATTCGATCCGGGTTTAATCATTTGGTACGTAGACGAGTCGTTGACTGATAATTGGGTAGGCAAACACCCAGGTGAAGGTTGGTTAGGTGTGGTCGATGCCGACCAAAATGCCATGACTTGGGAAAAATCCGGTGAAGTCGCTCAAACTCGTTACCAAGTTCGTGATGCGGCGTTTTCACTCAAAGATCATACTCCAATGCGTCTTGTGAACAGCGACGATGATGTACTTGAAGATACCAGTTTGATTGGCAATGCTAGCTTCTCTGACGACCAAGATTACACGTCTCCACAAGCGCCTGATTCAGGACGTATCCTGACGGAATTTGGCTTAGCCGTTGATATTTTGAATCAGAGTAATGACAACGAATACGGTGTGGTGCGCTTATCTAAAGTAAGCCAACACAACGTCGCCCCTACTGCGAACTTCGAACTCAATGTCACTGGCCTGAACGTGTCTACACGTAACTTCAGTTCTGACCAAGATGGCGAGATCACCAGTTATCTATGGGACTTTGGCAATGGCACAACAAGTAACGAAGTGGCACCAACTTGGTCTTACGATCAAGCCGGTGAATACACGGTGAGCTTGACTGTTGTTGACGACAAAGGTGCTACCGATTCGTTCAGCTCCGTAGTGAGTGTTGAATCTCCAAACGCTCTACCAGAGGCAAGTGCGAAGTACATCCACTTAGGTCGTTGGGTAACCATGTGGTCAACAAGTTCAGACAGTGATGGTCGTATTGTTGATACCGAGTGGACACTTCCTAATGGAAAGGTGAAACGAGGTCGCACATTCACTTCTATCTTCCCTTCATACGGAAAACACGAGGTGACACTGAAAATAATCGATGACCAAGGCGGGATTACGACTAAGACTATTACTGTCGACCTGTAAGTCGCTCGAACCTCAAGTCATTGAAATAAGTACGTAGCCAATAATGTGCGTACTGATAAACCCAGCTTAAGTACTGTTGTCACAGGATATAAGCCAAGACAGCAGTTTTAAGAAAACGTTATTATTTAAGCCATAAGCAAAAGCCCTACCAATTTGGTAGGGCTTTTTATTTTTAGCAGTTCGAGATAATAGCGCTTTAATTCCGGTAACGGATTTGCTGAACCACTATTCGATGAACCATTACACAGGCTGCTTTTGAATTCGTGACTTACGCGCACTGAATGCAAACAACAAAATTACGGCCAAAACGAACGGTAAAACGTAAACATTAAGGTTTTGCCAGCCTACTGTTGACTCTAACCAACCAGACAGTAGCGCCGTGACAGTCACACAACCAAACACCACAAATTCATTGAACGCTTGTGCCTTGGCTTTGTTTTGAGCTTGATACGACTGGCTAAATAAACCTGTTGCAGCGATGAACATAAAGTTCCAACCCACACCAAGCACAACCAAAGCCGCCCTGAAGTGCCAAATGGATACGCCATGGATATTGATGGCAATACTCACCACAAATAACACACCACCCGCAAGGATCATCATCCTTGAGCCGAACTTCTCGATGAGGGAGCCCGTAAAGAATGCAGGTACAAACATACCCAATACGTGCCACTCAATGACACCAGCGGCCTTAGTAAAATCGAATCCGCAACCAATCATCGCCAATGGCGTTGCCGTCATCAAAATGTTCATTACGGCGTAAGCAACCATGGCCGCAAACACAGCGCCAATAAAGTTCGGCGCTTTAACGACCGCACTTAAAGGGTCGGATTTAGGAGCCTGACTATTAAAAGAGACCTTAGGAAACTGAATTGTTTGTAACAAGGCCAAAGCTAAGATGTTTAAGCCGATCAGCGAAGCAAAAGCACCGATGTACAAGCCATCTGCTGACCATTGCTGAGACATAATCGCTAAGTTAGGCCCAAGTACCGCCGCCAATACTCCACCAGCCATTGATATTGAAATCGCACGGTGGCGGGCATTTTCGTCACACACTTCGATAGCCGCGAAACGATAAAGCGTACCAAAACCAATACCTATCCCAAGCAAAAACGTGGCGAAACAAAACAGATAGAAATGTTGCTGAGATAAAGCGTAAGTTGCAAGACTTGCTCCGGTAATGCCAACCACATTACCGATACTAAACCCTCGTTTTCGTCCTAATTTTCCTGAAATTAAAGAAGCAGGAATGGTGGCTGCCATTAAGCCTAAAAACTGCAGCGCAACAGGCAAAGTAATCATGCTGACACTGGGTGCAATCTGTTTGCCTATCAAGCCAATCACCGAAATCAGTAATATGTTGCCCGTCATCAACAAGGCCTGACACAGTGAGAGCAGCCAAACATTTCTATTCATCTTCGTTCCTAAATATGAGCACAGTTGGTCACTAGACCAAAAATCCAACAAAGTCGCAACACTTTGTTACGTGTGATGAACTCAAGTAAATGACCATTCGCTTAATACCTCGAACAATATTCCACCAATGATGCTTTGATCTTCGTTGCTTTACGCTCTAGAGTTGAAATTATCATTACTTAAGAGAATAATAATTTTTTGTTATTCAGAAGCTTTGTTGTTTATAGGCTCTGTTACTTATAAGCCTTTTTATCCATAGGCGTTAGCATTTAAAGGTGAGTATGATTAATCCACTTTGGCTCAATACATTTAAGACTCTGGTTGAAGTTGGTCATTTCACCCAAACTGCAGAAAAGCTGTATATGACACAGCCTGGCGTCAGCCAGCACATCAAAAAGCTTGAGCAAGCTTGTAACTGTGACTTGTTATCGAGAGAAAATAAGAGTTTCGAACTGACCGAACAAGGTCGGATTATGTATCGCTACGCTCTTAAACTGGAAAAAGACCAAGAAGATTTATTCGAATCTCTGAGTTTCGACAATCCTTATTCTGGGCAATGTCATCTATCCTGTTCGGGTTCACTCTCTTTGCGTCTGTATCCCAAGCTTCTTGAACTGCAGCAGCAACATCAAGACCTGAGTATCAACCTAGAAGCAGCACCGAACAAAAAGATATTGAACGACCTAATCCAAGGCACCACCGATATTGGAATCGTCAGACATTCACCCAATGACAGCTATTATCAGAGCCAAGTTATTGGTAATGAGGCGCTGTGCTTAATCGTCCATCATAGTCTTGCTGACTTAAAGATTACCCCTGAAGCGCTGCACAATATCGGCCTCATAGCCCATCCAGACTCTGCTCATTACCTGTCTTTGTATTTTGACCTATGCGGAGATAAAGACTTAGCGAACATCAACATCAATGAAATACCGAAGTCTGGCTACATTAATCAACTTCACCAAATTCTATTACCCGTATCAAAAGGGCTTGGGTTCACCGTGTTACCTGCAGGGGCTGTCGAAAACTTTCCAGACAGAGATAAGCTGCACGTTGTGACACCTAAAGTGAAGGTTGAAGAAACACTGTATTTGGTTCAGAAAAGAAATCGAAAACTTCCGCACAGATACAACACCCTTATCGATCTCATCAAACAACACGTCAGTAATTAATCCGAGACACAGAAAGAAATAAAGCCTTTAGCTAGTTCGTTATTTCGCAGCAAGAGCTAAAGGCTTTAATGTTGTTGAAGTGATATTTACAAAAGACAGCTACTCAGAAGCGCCAAGCCTGTCTTTGGCTCGTTCAAAGTCGTAATTGTCTAACGCACTTCTAATATCTTTAAGAACAACAGAGTGTGGATACTGTGCCAACAACTCAGTCACGTATTGAGTTGCATCGTTATCGTAAGCATCTAGCAGCGAAAACAACTGAGCACGCTGCTCTTGAGTGATATTAGGAGAATTCGATGCATCAACGCTTCTCACCTCAGTTTCTTGGGTACATGCCGTTTCAACACCTTCAGCACCCAACGTATCAAAGCTGCTCTCAACCGCCTGAATCAATTCGATTAACCCAAGCTCAGCTTGTTTAAGATCCTGCTCATCACACGCCTTGTTATGCGCTTTGTTTTCAAGACCACCGAGTTGTTCAGCCAATTGCAACCCGCCAATAGAAGCCGCCATGCTTTTTAACGTATGTAGATTCCGCTCTAACGTCACCCATTCATCTTGCATTAGGTTGTCGAAGGTTTCCGACATAATGTCAGGTGCACTTTGGCAGAATCTACCAAGCATCTTCTCTTGCAGTTTCACATCATGATGAGTCAGCTGACCGAACCTTGGCAATGAGAAAACAGGGAGAACCATCAGAGCATCAGAGCTTAATGTCAAACTGTTAGAGCAGCTGTTTTGTATCGAGCCTGAAGGCGACTCTGCTGACGCTTTACCTTCAACCAAAACCTCTGGCACGATGTATTTCGTAATCAAAGAAGTGGCTTTATCGATGATAATTGGCTTATCCAAGAAGTCCGTGACTCCAGCCTCTCGCGCTCGCTGTTTCGCATCAGCAAACACATTGGCCGACATCGCAATAATTGGTACATCTTTATTAAACTCACGAATCAAACGTGTAGCTTCGAAACCATCCATGATCGGCATTTGCAGATCCATAAAGATCATCTCGTATTCGTTGCTTTGAGCTAACTCCAGTGCCTCTTTTCCATTCTCTGCCAAATCGGCATTCAGCTTAGAGCGGGTGAAGAATGCCAAAGCTAAATCTTGATTTAACTCATTATCTTCAACGAGCAATACCCTTTGCCCTTTGAACTCTATCTGGTAATCCAGTTGCAGCTCTTGGGCTTTAAACTCTGCCAATTCTTCAACACTTGATCTTGGCAATTTTAGAACAAACGAAAACTCGCTGCCTTGCCCGAAAACACTCTCAACACTAATTTGGCCACCCATTGCATGAACCAATTTCTGGCTAATATTGAGTCCTAACCCTGTGCCACCGAATCGGCGCGTAGTTGTACTATCGGCTTGGCTAAATGCTTCAAAGAGCTTGTGTAGATTCTCATCAGAAATGCCTATGCCAGTATCGGCCACCATCACCTTCATAGTCAGGCTGTTATCATCTGATTCAACAAGGGCTACAGTTAGCGAGACAGTGCCAGTTTCCGTAAACTTAATCGCATTACCAACAAGGTTAAGTATTACTTGGAACAGCCTTAATGGGTCGCCGCGCAGGGGAGTGTCTAACTCAGGGTCAATCGACATCGACAAGTCGAGTTGCTTTTCAGCCGCTTTCGACTCCATAAGGTCAATTACATCTTGGAAGGTCGCTAACGAATTGAATGGGATACTGTCGATAAACAACTGCCCTGCTTCAATTTTAGAAAAATCGAGGATGTCGTTGATGATGCTTAATAGTGAATGCCCAGAGCGATGCACTTTTTCAACATAGTTTTTCGCAACCGGATTTGCGATTTCTCCGATAGCGAGATAAGACAGGCCAATAATCGCATTCATTGGCGTTCTAATTTCGTGGCTCATGTTAGCCAAGAATTCAGACTTCGCTTGGCTTGCGAGATCGGCTCTCTGTTTCTCTTCTTCAAGTTGCTCGTTAAGACGTTTCATTTCAGAAATATCGAACGCCCAAAACAGCGTGGCTATCTCGCCATCTAGCTCAAACAAATAGTAACTGACTAGAGCGACAAACCGTGTTCCATCAGACCTTCTCAGCACTAACTCTTTGTTGACGACCTTTCCATTGAGTTTAAGCTCTCTATGTAATTCATCACGAGCAGATAAAGAATCATGAATGGCAGCCACGTCAATTGAAGAAAGTTCCTTGTCTTCCACCCCAAACAGGCGTTTTGCAGTGTCATTGGCATAACGAACCTGCTCCTCAAACACCACTGCTGCGGCAATCGGGGAGCTATTGAGCATGTTGTAGAGCTGATCCTGAGCCTTCTTAAGTGCTTCTGTCGCATCATTGGCAATATTTATCTGCTTGGCGAGTTTTCGATTCCAGAAAACGATAAGTAGAACGATCACCAAAGCAAAACCTGAAATGGTATAAACCAATTCATAATCGACTCTTTCTATCGCTTTTGGCGCTGCCCACTTCGCCGATATCTTTTGGTGTTCTTCAGCAGAAATACTCTCAATCGCCTTATTCACAATCGAATAAAGCAAAGGTTCAGATTTGATGACATGTAAGGTGGGTGAAAGGAAAAAATCGAGTCGTCCGACAATTCCAATCTCTCGATGACCAAATGAATCAATGAGGTAATTGAGGACATCAACAGTATCGATCATGCCGTCTAAGACCCCATCATCTAGCCTGTTCAGCCCATCAGCCGTTGAATCAACCAGCACCCACTCAACTTTTGGGTATTTCCCCAATATCGCATCAGTGTTTGCGGCATTTTTCAAAATACCAATTTTCCATCCAACCGCTTCTTCTAATACTAAGCTAGTGACATCTCGCCTTGATGCGATCGCCAAGCGGCTCGAAAACAAGCTTTGTGCTGCTCTAACGTTGTCTCCTAACGAACGATTCTCTTGAGCTGCAGAGACCAATTCCACTTCATGATGATCAACCAAGCTTCGGGTCTCAGACCAACTCGCCACGTCTACATGGTTGATGCTTAACCCTGTTCTCTGCTCAATGAGCGTTAGATAGTCGTCAATCATTCCGATGTATTCACCGGTATTGGATACTGCTTCATAAGGCAGCGAATTCGGATCGATACCTATCCGCACATCCGGATTATCTTTAATCCACTTCCTCTCTTTTTGGCTTAGGTTTAAGATCTCTCCCGTCAGATCATTGGTTTGGTAAACATCGGCGATATAGCGTTTCGCCGAATCACCGAATGAACTGAATTGTTCGACGGATGGAAAATAAACATGGTTCCGCTCTAACGACTTAACATCAAAGTAGAAAGTCATCGAACCAGAGTTGGTACTCCCTCCCTTTGTTCGATAATTCGCCATCTTGGTAACTGATGAAAAATGAGAGGTGTTTTTCTTCTCTCCGTATTCATCAACTAGGTTGCCGATATACCAAGATTTGATCGGGCGATTATTGTTATCCGCTTGTGCGGTGATCACCTGAAACGACCTATCCGTGTCGAAAATTTCAAACACTTCCGTCAACTCTTCAAAGCGGTCATTGACGATAAAATACGCGGATATTTGCGCGATTATATTCGCTTTTTTAAGGACTTGGCTTAAATCGCTCTGAACCTGCATCTCGATAATTTGATTTAAACCATCATCGGCCTGTTTAAGCTTTTTAATCGCGGCATTGAAGCTGTCTCTGATTTCTTCATTCTTAAAGTCAACATAGATCGGATACTCAGCCTTATACTCGTCATGTAACGTTAGCTCTGCCATTTCGATAAAACGAGTATTGGTGATAAACCACTCCAGCACTCTGCGTTCAACCATTAACAGGTCAATATTTTGAGCCCTCAATTGTGAGAATGCCGATTCGAGACCTTCATAATCTTCGACACGCTCGATGTCTAACTTACCCTTCAGTATTTCAACAGAATTTTTGATTGGAGAGGTCTCGTCAAAGAGTAACGCCCCTAGTGACAAGTCTTTCTGGGACTTGAGGTTAAGTTTGCGGCGAGTCAGCGAAACCGGAACAAACTCAACATTAAGAACGTTATCACTTAAAAAGTGCGTATTGGGGTCATCAAACTGAACGCCAGAAACAAAGGCAATAGAATTGTTATTATCTATGGCTTTGCGAGCTGCGCTAGGAGGAAGAGTGACAACGTCACCCAGCTTGTATCCCATATCATTAAGAGCACGCTGAAGAATGTCGTGTTCTAGCCCGACCGCAGTGCTGTCTGGGTACATATACGGAGGGTTACCAAAACCGAACACGCCTTTTAATGGCACTCGATAAGGAGAGCTATCTAGCCACTTTGATAGAATTTGGTTCTTGTTGTTAACGTCGAAGGTTTCAACCTGTTTGTTGATTAGCGTCAACAGCTCTGGTTCATCGGTACGAATCACCATTGATGCTTCTAACCTTTTCCAATGCTCCAAAACATAATTGACCGCGAGATCATGCACGCCAATTTTTTTCGCAAGATCCATGGTAGTGATCGGCTCACCGACTATGCCTTCGACATCGCCAGCCCCTAACGCACGTACTGCATCAATAACGTTATCAAAATCCACTCGCTCAATAGCGCTCAATTGGACACCGGCTCGCTCCAAGTCGATATTTTCATTAACCATCGCGATGCGGCGCTTTTGAGTTTGGTCGATGTTGGTATCTATTTTGTTGTCGATGGGAACAATCACTGCGACCTGATAAGGAATATAGGGATCACTCGCAAGAAAACGGCCACCTTCACTTGGGTCAAACTGTTGAAATGGGAATACATCGCCTCGCCCGTCGACTAACGCGGCTTTAGCCTCGACACGCGAGTTGACTGTGACAAACCGAACATGAACACCAAAACGCTGTTCAAGATCCAATGTCCAATCTTTGATGATCCCAGAAACCTGCCCATCATCGTCGATAAATGAGTAAGGATAATGGTTGGCCAAGACAACAAAAGTTACCGTTGGTTGATTTCCCAACCACTGATTTAACTCAGTATCTGTTACCTCAGCAGCATTCGTAGGTCGCATTAGCAGCGGCCACACCACAAGTGTAATGACCAGAAAAACAACCAAACGATTTAGCGACGACATGAAGCGATCACTCATCTTTAAATTGCTCTTTAATACTTAAGATTTGAGATAGGTTTTCAAACAGTAACTCTACAATTTTGGGGTCAAAGTGTTTGCCTTTTTGTTCTTCAAACAAGCTCAGTGCCTCATCAACACTCCACGCTTTTTTGTACGGTCTCTCTGCTGTGAGAGCATCAAATACGTCAGCCACCGCGGCAATACGCCCTACCAAAGGAATGTCTTCACCCGCGATCTGGTTTGGGTAACCGCTGCCATCCCATTTTTCGTGATGATATTGCGCCACCTGAATCGCCATACGCATCAGTTTGGAATCACTCTGCCTGCCAAGTATCTCAACACCATATTCTACATGCTTCTGCATGATGGTCCACTCGTCGGCGTCCAGTTTACCCGGCTTGAGTAACACGCTATCGGGAATACCAATCTTGCCAATATCATGCATCGGAGCCGCGTCACGCAGAGTTTCAGCGTCTTCGTCTGTCATGCCTAATGCCTTGGCTAAAATTTCGCAATAATGACTCATACGCATCACGTGCATACCCGTTTCATTATCTTTGAATTCAGCCGCCCTACCCAATATGTTCAGCGTCTCTAGCTTTCCTAGATTGATCTCTTGGGTTTTCTCTTTTACCTGACTAAACAACGCGCGTTGTTGGTCATAAAGTGCTATATGCGTTTTCACACGCTGGAGTGCAATTGCAGGGGTTATCGGCTTGGTTAGGTAATCGACAGCCCCCAAGGAGAGCCCTTTTACTTCGGCTTCAGGTCCAATTTTGGCAGTCACGAAGATAATGGGAATATGCGCGGTATTGGGTTGTTCTTTGAGCTGTCTGCAAACTTCATAACCATCAATATCTGGCATCATGATATCGAGGAGAATGAGGTCTGGCTGAGGCACCATCTTGGCTATCTTGATGCCAATGGTACCGTTAATTGCGACTTTGACTTGATAGGTATCTTTAAGTATTGCAGTCAACACATCCAAATTGCTTGGGGTGTCATCCACGACTAACACTATGGGTTTACGACTCATTGATACCTCGTATAAAAATCAAACAGTTATAACCATAGTGTAGAACGATTTTTAGAGGTTAATCAGAAAAAATAGCAATTGTTTTTTGAAAGTGAAGAGTAGATCTTCGAGTGACATCAAACCAACGCTTGTCGAAGTATGACCAGTCAATATTACGTCGATTAAGTCATTATAATACAAAGGAAATTATACAGATTACTTTTGAAGCCAGACCTTTTATTAACAAAATACAAACTGGCAAAAACAAAAAGAGCTCTTCACTTGGGAGCTCTTTTCACTTAAGCCATTAGAGAATCAAATCGCCTAGCGAACCAGCACCCTAACGACCTGAATAATACATACAGATTCGAACACCATCGAACTCACGAATCTCAAATGGGATCTCGTAGATCGATTCCATCACTGATTTTTCAACCACTTCCGAAACCTTGCCCGACTTAACCACTTGGCCTTTTTTCATCGCAACAATGTTATCTGAATAGCAAGAAGCAAAGTTGATGTCGTGAATCACGATCACCACCGCTTTATTAAACTCATGCGCTAGACGACGCAGCGTCTGCATGATTTCAACCGAGTGTTTAATATCAAGGTTATTCAGAGGTTCATCTAAAAACACATAATCCGTATCTTGCGCCACAACCATCGCGATAAACGCCATTTGACGCTGACCGCCACTGAGCTCATCTAAGTATTTGTTTTGAATGTCGGTAATGCCAAGGTGCTCTAGCGCTGTATCGACGATCTTATGATCTTCGTCTTTCAAGCGACCTTGGGAATGCGGAAAACGGCCAAAACAAACCAGCTCACGAATCGTAAATCGCATATTGATGTTGTTTGATTGTCTTAACACGGCAAGGTGTTTCGCCAGCTCTTTGGTATCCCACTCTGCCAGTAACTTATCGCCAATGACCACTTCGCCCGCATCACTTTCGGTTAAGCGACTCGCCATAGAAAGCAGCGTGCTTTTACCCGCACCATTTGGACCAATGATAGAAGTCACTTCCCCTTTCGGGAACATGGCACTGGCATCATCCACCACAAGTGTCTTGCCATACTTCTTACTCAAACCTGTTAATTTAATCACTACTTACTACCTTTACTGAATTCTGGTGCGTAACAACAAGAACATAAAATACAAACCACCGACCAAGTTAATGATCACGCTGACAGTGGTTTCAAACGCCATTACTTTTTCGATAAACCATTGGCCTGAAACTAATAGAACGACCGCTAACAAACTGCTCGCGATGATAAGTACGCGATGTTGATAAGATTTGAATATCTGACGCGCTAAGCTCACGGTGATTAATCCAAAGAACAGCACAGGGCCAACCAAAGCCGTCGATACCGCGACCATCACTGACACAATCACCAAGGTAATCTGAGTCAGTCGCTTGGTGTTCACCCCTAAGCTTGTTGCGTTATCGACACCAAGCCAAAGCACATCAAGCTTGGGAGCCAACAACCACAGGCCAAGCAAGCTCAAACCCAGTGGAATAAGGCTGAGGTAAACCAGTTCACCTTTCACGTTATTGAAGCTCGCGAACATCACATTTTGCAGCACGGCAAACTCGTTCGGATCGATCAACATCGCAAGGAAGTTAGCCAAGCTTGAGAATACGCTGCCGCACACAATACCAATCAACAACAGTGTAAATACGTTGTTTCGCTTACTCTTGAAGTAAAAATGGAACAGCGCAAACGAGAACAAGATCATCACAGTCACAGACAATGAAAAGTTCGCGATTGCATCAATTACCCAAAAGCTAGTGCCGCCAAACACAAACAGTAGTGCCGTTTGAACCAGCATATATAAACTGTCAAAGCCCAAAATTGAAGGGGTGAGAATTCGATTATTGGTGATGGTTTGAAAAACCAATGACGATGCAGAGATCGCCACCGCCGCCAACACAATCGACAGCAGTTTTGGTAGTCGCAAAGACAAGAAGAACTCGTAGTTATCCCACGTAAGTCCCTGCCCCACAAATACTGCCGCCATACCCAAAGACGCGATAGCCAGAATCGCAATTTTTACTGAATCACGCATTCGACTTGTCTCTCATGATCAGGTAGATAAAAATCAAGCCGCCAAAGATGCTGATTACCATTGAGATTGGAATCTCATAAGGGAAGATAACGATTCGAGCTAACAAGTCGCAGGCCAATACCAAGATCACGCCCCAGTAGGCTGTCCAAGGCAGAATTTTCTTCATGTTATCGCCCATCATCAACGACACGATATTCGGCACGATAAGGCCAAGAAATGGGATAACACCAACGATCATCACCACCGAAGATGCGCAGATAGCAACCAATGCAACACCAATGAAGACGATCTTCTGATAATTGAGGCCAATGTTTTTTGCGAAGCTTTCACCAATACTTGCCGCACTGAACTGACTCGCAAAGTAATAAGCCAACACACATGCAGGAACCGCGAGGTAAAGGATTTCATAGCTGCCTTGCAATACACTTGCAAAGTTCGCCATCGTCCATGCCGACATGGTTTGTACTAAATCGTATTTGTAAGCGATAAAGGTTGTTAGAGATGAGACAACGTTGCCATACATGATGCCAATTAAAGGCACCAACACCGCATTCTTGAACTTGAGGTGTTGTAAGAAGCGAACCAACAACATGGTGCCTAACACCGCAAACGCAAAGATAAAGCCTAAGTAGCTCCATTGAGCGGCATTACCCAGCACTAGAATACCGACGATGTAACCCAACATGGCACAATCAATCGTGCCCATCGTAGAAGGTGCAGCGAACTTGTTCTGAACAATCTGTTGCATGATAAGGCCAGAAACACTTAAACCAGCCCCAGCTAGCACGATCGCGAACAGTCGAGGTATCCGACTAACAACATAAATGGAATTGGCGTGTTGGTTGCCATTGAAGAAGTCACTAAAACTGATTTCAGCGACCCCAATCATCAACGACATAACGCATAACACAACAAGAAATACAGCAGCGGCAATGGGTTTCAACATAGAAATAATACTAAAGGTAGGTCTCTTTGAGTCCGTATGAAAAGTAAAAAAGGGCTTATAAGAACGCTCTTATAAGCCCGAAATCTGATGGTTAATAACTATTGAATCGTGCGTTCAATATCACCCAACATTCTGTGAATCGCTGTCACGCCACCACCCGCCAAATACCAAGCACTTGAATCAAGGTAAACAATATTGCCTTGCTGCGCTGCAGGTGTCGCCGCAACTAATGGGTTATCAAACAGCTGTTGTGCGCGACCTTCTGACTTACCAATCGCTTTTTCACGGTCGAGAACATAAAGTACTTCAGGTTTTGCATCGGCAATGTATTCGAACGAGATTAAGTTACCGTGTGTACCTTTAATTGGAGCGACTGTCACACTCTTTGATTCAACGTATCCGAAGTCATCAAAGATGATTGAGAAGCGACTACCTTTGTTGAACATCGCAATGTTATTGCCGTTGTTCATCAGCATCATCGCAGTGGTTTCGCCAGAGGTTACTTTATCGTTTACCGCTGCAATCGAATCTTGAGTTTCTGTGATGATCGCTTCCACTTCTGCTTGTTTATCAAACAGCTGGCCGAGTGCGCGCCAGTTTTGTTGAGCATCAGCCCAGTACTTGTCACCCTCAATAGAGAACATGATGGTCGGAGCAATTTGCGCCAGCTTGTCGTAAACCTTAAGCATGCGGTTTTCCGCGATGATCACATCAGGTTTCAACATGTAGATAGCTTCAAAATCAGGTTCGCTCAACGAGCCAGTATTCGCCGTCGTTTCTTTGTATGACGTAAGGTAATCAGGCATTAGGCTGTGAGGCGCGCCTACTGGTTTCACACCAATTTTATCCAACACATCCAAGCTACCAAAGCCAAGAACCACCACTCGTTGTGGTACTTCATCAAACTGTGCTGTGCCCTTGACGTGCTCAATAGTCACGGTTTCCGCTTGAGCGGTCATCATCAAAGACGATGCAAGAACGATGGCAAGTCCGCTCAATAACTGGCGAACTGAATTAATAGTTTTCTTCATGTTTCTTCCTTTGCCATTGAGATAAACCACCACTCATGACAATAAAAGTCACACTACTCATAGATGAGCATGGGGAGTACACAACTGCTAAATAACGATAATTTAAAGTTTGCCATTGAATTGACAACAAACTTGTAACGCAAGTGATAATTATTATCAATTATATTTGCGATAAAATTGAGGCACAGCTACTTTGTTATTCAGAAACGTAAAAGTGGGTATTCATGTTTTGCGTAGTCGGGAGAGAGTTGAGAGTGGCTCAAAAAATGACAAAGGCGGCGAAGCGGAAAATGATCATAAGTTAGAGAGAAAAAAGATGGCAAAAACAAGCTAAACCGTAGAGCAGGTAAAAAGTAAACACGACTAATATGTGTATAAGCATTAAGTGTAAACACACGCCATAGCCCCTGAAGTCACTAGACTTCAGCCAAAACTTAGAATTACAATTTACAATGTAAAGATGCTATATAACAGCCACTTAAAAATCTACAAACTTGCCGTTAAATTGACATTACTCATTGTAAAGAATACGACTAGATGCAAAATCACAGATGGGTTAAAAACACATGACTAATCACACCCCATTCGTTCACTCATCCTCAACAGATGATGATAAATCAATCAAAAATATTTTTAAATTTAATTGAAAATAGGGTTGTAATTTAAAAAACTAGGCGTATAGTTCGCCTCCTGGCTCTAATCTATAGAGCTGTTAATGCTAAAGTAAGTCCAAGTTCCACAAAGACAGTTCTCGATTCCTCGTTACACCATCTCTGCGTCAGCTTTCACCTAGATAGTCATTCAATAGCTTTTAAATCAGATCCCACTACCGTTCTATTCATCATTTGCTTTCTTTTTAGCGAATTCAAAATAGATCGACTACTTAAATATAAATGTAATAAACACAAGGCACAGTTATGTCACGCAGAACAACACGACAAACCCATTGGTACCAACTATCACGCGAAAAAACAGTCAATAAACTAAAAGGTAATAAATGCTCAAGATTAAAATAGACTTACACAAAGAAGAGATTTCATGGGTCACCGAGATTCGACAGCTCAATAGCGATATACTCCACCGCCACATATTGCCCAAGCTACAACATCACAGTTATCTCATCGACTTTGAATTTAATGAACGAGAAAGCATCGGAACTATCGTTTCAGGCAACGGAAACACCCTAGGACATTTCACACTCCTATAGCATTTCCCATAGGCTACAGAAAGAAACACCGTCTAGTTCGACAGATACAAAAAAAGTCAAAGATGTCACCCTCAATTCGCTCTAGCAGAACAAAATAGAGTAGAAGTAAAACAGATTAGAAACCTAGCCCTTTTTGCATTTCACACGCGGCTAACGCTAGCTAGGTTATCGTACTTCTATTGAAACCAACTTATATCAAACTCTGAATCACCAATGAGTCATTATCATTGCGTTCATGGACTAATAAGTTAACGGCATCGACCTTAGCTTTTGATCAAGAGTATATAAGTGTTCTGCAGCTTGCATGTGTTGAGGGTAATCACTGAACTTCTCACGATTCTGCTCATTCATCTTACATGTCTCATCCACCAGCATTAACTTCCAATACAGCTTTGTTGTATGCAGCATCGCCAGTAAAGGTTTGAACACCTCTTTCTCATAAGCTTGAATCAGCTCTTCAATCAATTCGTCACGCTCGTCTTCACTTGCGATTGAACCATTGGTTGCCGACAATACTTTTTGATATTTCAGATTGAGTTGCAGCTTATCCATCACCGTTTGGTTATCTTCCGCCAGTTCGGTAAGCTTTGACTTAATAATGTTCACCCAATTCTCTTGGCTAAGAACCCTATCATCGATACTCGCAAAATCTTCGCGTATTTGACGTTCGACGTCTTTTTGAGCTTTCTTTAAAACGCCACGAACCTTTTGGAAAGGCAGCTGATATTCCTTACTTAGCTCGATAATCAGTTTATGAAAACCACCATTTGGAAGGTGTAAGTTTTCCTTAAACGTCGCCATTGCAGCTTCTTGCTGCTCTGTAAGGTTAGTCATTCTCTTTCCTATTCTTGATAACTCACGGTGCTGAGCCCGCGATCATACCACTATTATCCACGATTTCTCGGTAACTTCATGAGTTACACCTAGGTATGTCCTTAAATTATCTCAACGTCTTCTCTTTCGGCTAACTTTCAATCTATATGGCATTAAATGGTAAGTCTCAACCGGCGAATATTCGTACATTAGTCGCACAGGGTATAGAGCCAGACAGGAGTCATTACTTACTTATGAAAGATAACAATGAGAAATAACCATGACCTATTCTGAATACAAAGATTCTGACTTACATAAATGCATGAGCATTGCTGCAGAAGCAATGGTTGCAATCTCCAAGTTTGCCTTTAAAGCCACAACCCTTTTATTCCGATTTTTCCGCTGGCTTGCGGTGAAGACTTTTACCTATGTCATGAAGTAGCCGTGTTATTAGCACGACACTCCTTTAAAAAACATGAAGCGCGCCCTTTAGGTCGCGCTTTTTTTATACCCAACGTTTTATAGCTAACTTATCTATACCTAACTTTTCTATATCTAGTTTTTGATGCCTGCTTTTGGTGTCTAAAGTCGAATCCATTTTATATCGCCGATGGCGTTAAATGGTAAAACTGTTCATCGATTAAAATCCATACTACACCTGTTCCAACAAAACAGACTTCTAACTTATACAGGTACTTAAATGAAAAAGATTGCACTTAAAATTGTAGGACTAACGGTTTTGGCTTCTGCGCTAACTGGTTGTATCGGTAGTAACGCCGTAACAGGGAAAGTGATGAAATTTAACGTCGAAGTTGTCGACAACCGTTATGCTCGTGCTGGTGTGAACTTCTTATTAGCGCCTGTATACGGTATTACTACCGCGGCCGATTATGTGGTATTCAACTCATTGGAGTTCTGGACGGGTAAAAACCCAATCAGTGGTTCGCCACACATCTTTGATACCAAAACAGATACCCACTTCAAAGTGAATGATGAGCTTGATCCAAGCCTCAAAGAAGCACCTGTAGGACCGATTTCAAGCAATCGTGCCATTGAGACTGGTGAGATGATCAAAATCGACGAAAACACCATTCAAATGGACATTGTCTACACAAGCGGCGAAACCGCGACGCTGACTGGAATCAAAGATGGTCAGAACGTGAGCTATTACATGGACGGTCAGCTTGTGTCGCAAACAACTATCGCTGAATTAGAGAAGATTCAAGGCACTGAAGCTTAAGATTCGTAGCTCATAGGGAGTTCAACCTGAAAGCTACGTTTGACTTTGAAGAACGTAAAACAAAAAAGAAGCCCGGCTACTGCTGGGCTTCTTTGTATGTGTTCTATTGAGATTGAGACTGTGCAAGCCGGATACTCACCAAGCTCGCCACCATGATGGCTAAATAAAAACTGCCAATAATGGATTCCATAAACACAAAGAACTGTGCGACGGGCAAAGCCGGTGAAATGTCACCATATCCAACGGTGGTTAGCGTGATGAAACTAAAGTACAGCGCATTAAACAGGTTCGTCAGCCAAATTTTTTCTTCCAAGCCATTAAATGCATTGGGTAAAATTTCCAGAATCAACAAATATATGGTCGCCCAAGCCAGCCCTATCAGTAAGTAAATACAGATAGAACCAATAATGTGATTGGGCGTGACCTTCGTGGCTTGCATCACCTGTTTAAGAGCAGAATATATATGTGAGAACAGAAACACCGCCAATGCCGTTAACGTCACTATCGAAAGGTTATAGTCCTCCAAAAATGAGAATACCCCCGACACCGTAGCGGTTATCAAGAGCAGACCATACCAAGAGCGATACAAGGCTCGCTCTTTATGGATGCCTACAATCGAAACCGCCAAAGTAATAATGATCAAAAACAGAATGGTCTTTTGACCTTGCGGATAAAACTGTTGCATCACTGCACAGCCAAAAAACAGCACTAACAATGCATAAAATAAGAAGTAGAAGTTGTCGTCTTTAGAGACTGGCTTCATCTATTTTTCCTCGACCTCTGCGGTTTTTTCCTCAGTTTCTTCTTGGTTTTTTTCTTCAAGTCCAAGCCACGCCATCATCAGCTCATAGCTTAAACTCAGTATCACAGCACCGACAAACAAACCGACAATGCCCGACATCGCCATGCCACCTAATGCGCCCAACAGAATCACCAACATTGGAATATGAGATCCGCGGCTTAGCAATACTGGCTTCAAGATAGCGTCACTACCACTGACCAAAATACACCACACTAAGAACAAGCTCGCCGCTAACGTTGATTCAACGCTGAACATGTAAATGATCGCAGGCAATAGAGCAAGAATCGGTGGAAGTTGGATGATTGCAATGAGCAGCACAGCTAGCGCCCAAAATGCAGCGGCAGGAACGCCTGCAATCACCAAACCGATTGCCGACATCATGGATTGAATCACAGCAACACCGATAACGCCTTGCACAACACTGCGCACGGTCGACTTAGACAGCTGAACCAATTCTTCACCTTTGCCGTCCGTTAAACGCGCCACTAAATGAGTGACTCCTGTTTGGCATTTATCGGCATTGCTCATGAACGCGCCAGCAATAATGGTCGAGATAATAAATTGAATGAAACCACCACCTAGTGAGCCTAAAACTGAGGCCACTTTTGAAGCGAATATCTTGAGTTCTTCAGCATACTTAATGAACACCCCCTCGATATTGTTCGAGGCATGAACCAAAGTTGCATAGACCTTTTCACCAATCAAAGGGATGTCTTGCAAAGATTCTTTCGGTTTAGGCAGTGACAAAGTTCCATTTTGTAGCCCCGCCATCAAATCGGATGCGCTGGTGTAGATACCTGAAGAAAGCGCAACCAGTGGAATCAACAGCAATAACACGCCGATGAAACTCAGTAATGCACTGGCTTTGCCTTTCGACATCCCGGTTTTATTCGAAATGGCAACGGCAACTGGATACAACGCAGTCGCAATGATCGCGCCCCATATCACCAAAAGAATGAATGGGCGCAAAATAGAAAAACACCAATACACAAGCATGGCTATCGCTGCGATCTTGATGGCAGCGTCTATCGCCTGTTTTGAAAAATCATCGGTTAACTTCATGAGACGTCCTTGTAAGAGCAAAATTAAGGCTGATTTTGTAAGAACTTCCAATTCCTAGTTTCAAGGAAGAGTGAAGCCAAAATCATATATATGCCAATTAACACTAATTGGAATATGCGTATGAATGTGTTGCTATCGATGTCACCGGAGCTCATCAATGTGCTACCAACCAGTACCAGTAAGGTGCTAAATGCAGTGGCGAAAATAGGTGCTTTTTCAGGAACCGTGTAGATCTTGGTAGCCATAAGAATGGCAATAAGTCCTATAAACAAAGAATAGAAGACAATGTTGGGTACTATAGAAAGAATTGAAAAAGCAGCAATCGCCAGCAATCCCCCGATACCGTTACTTATCACCAGAAAAGCGCTCAACTTTATCGACTTCTCTGACGTAATCATCAACGATAGCAAGGCAATGAACATCATTGTCAGTAAAGCTTCAGATATTTGAAAAATAAAGAAAAAACAAACTACTGGATAGGAGATAATCATCGCCCTAAAGGCCGCATACCAACGCTGTTTCTTTTCGAGTGGCGCTGCGGCGAACCCTGAGAATTCAGATTTAGGCTCCGGAAAAAAGAAATGCACGAGTGCAAAAATCGTCACCGAAACCACACCAGATGTTGCCAAGCCCGACGCTAATAATACGGAAACACCCGGATTAGAAATGGCCATGAACGGCAACATGAGCACTGCGATCAACAGAATCGTTGCAAACAAATTCCATTTAGGATCAACGAATAAGTAGTAACCCCAAAGCATCATCAAGCCCACTAAAATCAAAAGAGGGACTGGGTAGTGTGTGATTCCACGAGATAACAGCAAGCCCAACCCCATGGTCACCACCACTGCCAACAACAGCTCGTAGACGGTTTCTTTATGGAGATCTGGCTTGTCGATTAGGAACTTGGCTGTGAATACAGGAGCCACAAATGCCAATGGCCAATTGATCCACGCCGCCAAAAATACAGCCAACGTGACCCCGACGGTGTAACGCAGGATCCGTTGCTGTGTTTGTTGGTCAAGAATGGGCTTATCGGACATAAGACAATACGCTTATAAATCGAATCCACAATTTGCCTATCGCATTGAAAACAAAGTTATCACCGCTGTAAACAATCACGTCCGCTTGCCCACCAACTCTCAACATTCCTTGCATATCATCGCGTTCAAATTCAATCATGATAGGAAGCATCTGAGTTTGACGTAACCAACCTGTTTGCTGACTCGCTTGAGCAAGTTTACCCGCTTGATCATTTTGCCCCCAGTCTACGCCCCAATCGATACTGCTCACTCGGCCTTTAACGATTTGCCCCGGAGCAAAATCGAGAGCGACTTCCACTTCATCACCCACAGTGACATTACCCAGGCTGTTTTCACGGAAGTAGGCTTCAATCCAAATATCTTCAGTAGAAACAAACGTCATAATGGCTTGCCCTGCAGATGCATAGAAACCTTCTGACAAACTGAAATTAGACACACCACCTTGAGTCGGCGCTTTAATAACTGTACGTTCTAGGTTTAATTGAGCTTGTTCCAACGCCAATAATGCGGCTTTCACTTGGCTGTTTTCTTCACCTTCTTTACCCATTTGTTGTTTCGCGCCTTCAAGATCCGCCTCTGCATTGACAACAGCCGCTCGAGAAGTTGCTAGAGCGGCCCTAGCTTTGTCTGCATCTGATTTAGAGACCACACCTTTGTCGGCCATCTCCAATACACGTTTAGCTTGCAACTTGGTGTTCTGTCTTTCAACAATCGCTGACGTAAGCTTGGCCTGTGCAGAAGCAATACTCGCTGTTTGAGCACCAACATTTTGCCCGGCAATCTCAAGGTTTTGTTCAGCTTGTGCAACTGCAATTCGGTAATCCGATTCATCAAGAATAGCGAGCGTATCACCTTGATTAACCAATTGATTCGGTTGGACTAAAATATCCAAAACTTTGCCCGACACCTCTGGTTTAATCGGGACGATATAACCCTTCACGCGTGCATTATCAGTGATTGGAATAATACGATCTGCGATTACACTGAATAGCAGTGTAAATGCCACAAAAAATAGGAGGTAGTTCGTGACCTTTCTTACCCTGTCTTTTCCGTTTTTTGGTTGAGTAACTTCTTCACTATCGTCTTGCTTGTTCCCTGTGACTTCAGACATGGGACTCCCTTCTAAATAACTAACATCAACAAAATTAATACCTTAAAAATAAACCCGACCATGGAAAACTCAAGTAAATAGGGTTAGATTTATTAAACTAAACACGCTAAATGATACGCGTGTCTAAATAATGCAATTGCATACAAGGACTGTTGAAATATGGTTGACGCCACTTACCAAGTGCCTGTAATTCAAACCAATTACGCAAAAATACTGGTTCAAGTTTTTACTGACTACGGACTTGACCTACATAAATTGCTAAAGGATTCGGGTTTGCCGCCTGATCTTATCGAGTCTGAAAGCGACTTTGTGCCATCAGAATCGATTAAACGACTGATTTATCTAACGTCGTCACAACTCGGCGTCTCTCGCTTTACAGACCTACTCGCCCTCGCCTTTAAACAAAGAATCATCCCATACGTATTGCATCAATTTACCGAGTTCGAAACGATTGAAGATTCGTTAAAGCACATCAACACGATTTTCACCTACGATTCTCCCGGCAGCAGAGTCGACTTTATCCAAGAGCATGGGCAAAGTTGGTTTTGTCGAACCGCCCCTGGAGATAGTTCTCCGATGTTCCAATGGGGTGAAGTTTTCGCTATCACCTATATCATTGAACTAATAACCATTTTATCTAAATCACCTTGGCAACCCACCAAAGTCCGCTTACAAGGGCATAACACAGACATCGTAAAAACACTGCTTTCAAGTCACTGCCAACTGTTTATCGACCATAGCTCTACAGCCATTATGATCCCTGACGAGATCTTACAAATCCCTATTCGTCTCACGGCCAAAGATTTGAGTAACAAGCCTGCGATTGTTGAGTGGCACACGAGCTTTACTGACAGCGTTTATGAGCTACTCAAGCCCTATATGAAAGAACAAGACCTCTCACTTGAAGAAGCGGCTGAACTACTCAACTTTTCTGTGCGAACTTTTCAACGCAAACTCAAAAATGAAAATACGACCTATCGAAAGATCAAAGAAAACCTTATGTTTTCAGTCGCATGTGAGCTTATGGAAGAAGGTCACACGCTGACTTACATTTCGAGCCAGTTGGGATACACCAACATCTCTCATTTTTCGCGAGCCTTCAAACGCGTATCAGGCCTCACGCCCAAGATTTACCAACGCTCGATCTCGGCTTAGATGCAGATCTAACCAATTAGCCAGAGCGACACACGCCTAACTAAGGACGATTGGTGTCGCGTAACCTGAGCTAAAGCTAGAGCTACACACCCTATTTCGCCCGTTATCTTTGGCGCAATAAAGCGCCTTATCTGCACTGCGATAAGTCGCTTCGGCTTGTGCCTGTATTTCAGACACACCACTGCTCACGGTTAAATTCAAACTTGTGCCTTTGGCTATCACTTCTTTCAATCGATACATCGCCTCAAACGCTTCTGCCAAGTTAGTTTCTGGCATTAAGATAGCGAACTCCTCACCGCCAACTCGCGCTACGATGTCAGTGTCTCGGCTGTTATTTCTCAGCAGTTCAGCGACCTCTTTAAGTGCCGCGTCACCTTGGTCATGGCCGTGGTTATCGTTAATGGATTTAAAGTGATCCAAGTCGATTAGCGCCAAACAAGAGTGCGTGTAACCATAACGCTCCGCTAAGTTTGAATAATGGTTGAGATCTTTATCAAAACGGCGACGATTCCAACACCCTGTTAGAGAATCGGTGTCCACCAGCATTCTTAATCGACGCTCTAATACTTTGCGTCGACTAATATCCGTAAAGGTCACAACGTATTTATTATTGTGCGGCAGGATTTCGGTTAGCTTTTCCACTACAACGTTGACAGTAAACTGCTCGCCAAGTCGACTGACCCCACTCAACTCACCTTTCCACCTATGATTTTCCTTAAGTGAACGAGTGATAGTCGATATCAAACTGCTGTTATTCATGAAGCAGAGATCAGAAATCGGGCGAGACTCGACTTGGTCAAAGGCATAGCCTGACACTCGCGAGAACTGTTGATTGACTTGTATTACCCTCAATTGACTGTCGAGGATGATAAAACCAGCGACGCCATCAATGATCGCTTCAGACAAGCTATTCTTGCTTTGAGCCATTTCATGTCGATATAGGCGTGCAGTAATGAGGCTGCTGAGCACAAATAAAGCGCACACAGAAAAAGCCATGACTGCCGAAGAAACCACACTCAATAACCACAGACTAACGGCCATATTGAGGGCAAGTGTAGACACCACGTATAGCGGAATTTTGCGGTCAAAACTTAACTTGTTCATAGTTTGCTCTGGTGATGGGCGAATCGCTATGATGGCTAAGTTTCCACTAAGATATTTACCATTTTACGACACATACAAATTCAAATTATATGCATACTTTTAAGATCAACGACTTATGCTAATTATTGAGTAAAAAGAGTAAGCTACCGCCACTCAATGAACTTCCGTAATTGAAGTTGATTCCGACGCCAAAGTTATCAAAGAAGTAAGAATCGTAAGGAACATCAAATACCAAACCAGCCCCAAATTCGTAGTAATAATGGGTGTCAAAAGGATCTTCGAGATCACCCGCGATATCGATTCGTCTGAAGTTATAGTGAACCTGCGGGTTATTTAGGGAAAGTGACTCCCACTTTACGTTTTGTCTGAATTCAATCTCATTAATAAACCGGAAACCTTCAGGGTTACCGATATCACCGTCGTTGGCTTCTCCCCACCCTGTCCCATAAAAATAACGAGCTCTAGAAGATACGTTCCAGCTTCCCCAGTTGGTCGGCTTTAAATACTGCAACTTAACGGAAGGCTCACCGATTAATGCCCATGCTGACGTGTTCAACGCATAACCATCGAGTTGCGATTGAAAGGTTCTGGTGTAACTGTTTTTGTACTCGTATTTATTGCGGTAATAGAGTGTGTGGACGCCTAAGCCATAACCGATAGACCAATGTCGGTCTAACTGGTTTTGAAGCCCCATAAAGCCATACAGGCCCAACACGGTGTCTTTATTTGGATTCAGACGACGATCAGAAGTCACGTCGGTTGAGAACTCAATGTCTTGTTCTGACAACACATAAGATGCGCGCACAGACCAAATCACATCGAGATCAGGATTGTCGGTTTTGATGGTCGACGAATAAGGAATGGAACCAACGCTCACCTGGCTACGGGTATCAATGGTTTTGTCAGAACCAAAACCGTTGTCATTGAGGTTAATAAACGAGTTCGGATCAAAATCAACAAAGCCAATCGAAACAGCGTCACTGTCTGTAAGGGCAATCGATGCGGCGAATATCTTCTCTAAACGATCCTTTATCGCTTCATTTGAAGCATACGCAGTCGAAGACATGAAGCTACCAAGAATAAGGGAAATTAAGGTGTGACATAACGTGCGGGGTGAAAGCATTAAGTTGACTCCATTCAAACTTATGCTTCAAGTGTAATTGGTAATATCACTATTTCAATCAGATAGTTAATGAAGGTGTTGATATCCCTCTAAGTTCGAGTTGTAAGAGTGTCGCTAAATCTATCGTGCCCCAAAGCTCTTCTACGTCTTGTATCCTAAAATAAATAATCATACGTACTCCTCTTTAAGTCGAAGTACCATCTTGAATCAATCTCGACAGGGATACTTACCATAATACGCCACACCCGGTTTAAGAGCTGTTTCGCATATAAAAGAATAAGCGTTTGAAAATTATAAGTTTATCTCCTAAGTTTTTTATAACCCTTTACTCAGGAAGATGTAGATGAGCAATATCATAGACTGAACCTTAAGCATTAAGTTTTGCATAAATCCCGTCTAACGTAATGTT
>NZ_OSDX01000047.1:0-34167 GCF_900382755.1 Vibrio sp. Evd11 | reverse complement strand
AAACATTACGTTAGACGGGATTTATGCAAAACTTAATGCTTAAGGTTCAGTCTATGATTGGTAATTAAAGAATATTAACTCCCAAGCGCTGGTTGATGTGTAGAGGCTAATTTTGTCTACCAAATGCGGTGAGATTCTATAAAACATACGAGGGGAATAAATATGTTTTGTTGTTAGTTTAATCGGGTGATCAATTCGTAGTTAAAAGGTAAGTAAAGCAGGGCATTAGACTAAATTTCCTTATGTCGCGTAGTGGCTAGTATGGCGCTATACATATGATTATTATCTAATTCTTGTTAGTAATATCCTAAAGAATATGCAAAATAATAATTATGAAATACCTTTGGTTAGAACAGACTGTGTTCATCATTTTGGCGATGTCTTTAAAGGGAGGGATATTACAACTCATTCATTGATTGATACGGTCAAAGCTCCATTTGATATCCAAACATGTAAACTTGAATATCTGCCTGAAACCATTTTACTCAATCTTGTTCAACTATTGGGGGAGAGTGTATCTGCAGAGTTGTTTGTGGCTAATGTTCAAAGGGTATGTAAAGAGTCATATATTCCCAGCATATTAAGCGAGTTAAAACTCAGTGGAAACGTTACTCTCCAATCTGCTCTTGAGGCCTTCTGCGAAATTCTGACGGGCTACTCTAGTGGTGCAAGAATATCATTGGTGTTCCACAGTGGTCACTATTGGCTAGTTCGACGTAAAAACGGTACTAGTCAGAAATGGTTTAAGTATGCTGAGATCTTCTCAATCATATTTATGGATGAGTTGGTATCAGCCTTATCAGAAGCCAACTCTGACGAAAAATATGCAACCGTTATAAGTTCTGATCTCGAATCCTTTTTTAAGTGTTCACTCTTAAGCCATATTCAGTTTTTTACTCTCCGTTCTGTCACTGCCCTACGTTTAGATAGCGCGACCCTAAGTCAAAAAGTGAGTATCCAAGAAAGAAACACAACCGCAGAACTTGACGGTTTATCTCCTATACCACGCGACTTCGTTTGCTCCCTCAAACATGCCTTGAAACCCTACTTGTCCACGGGAAAACTCTCAATATCCAGAGCATCCGATATTTTAGACATCAGCACTAGAACGATTCAGAGACGGTTAACTAAAGCGGGTGTCACATACAGTGACGTTTTGGAAGAGCTTGTTTTAACTGAAATTACTGACCTACTAAAGTCCAGTCGTATGCCAATAACAACAATAGCGACTCGTTTCGGTTATGGGGATTCTGCAAACTTTACTCGACTCTTTAAACGGAAAATGAAGATGACTCCCTCGCGATACAGGAGAACCTATAGCTTGCAAGAACCAGCGTTAATATCGTCTGTAGAGTGATGATTCAAGGGTAAATAGGACATAGTTTGAAGGGGAGAAGTACGGCGGAAATCGATAGATAACATATCTAAACTCCATGGCGCGATATGACAATTTTTCAATGTTTGAATCCAATAACATTATTGAATGCTTACTAAACAGAGAAAACACAATGACACATCGCTTTAATGAATACCGTTTACCACTTGAGAGTTCACTTAAACATGCTGTTTCGTACTTAGAGTCTTTGGATGACAGACCTGTAGATCGAGGCGCAACGTCACAGTTTTTACGTGAAGCTATTGGTGGAAGCTTACCAATGAAACCGACGGCAGCATCAATAGTCATCGATGAGATGGTTGAGAACGTGGATGCTGGCCTTATTGCTTCAGGCGGTGCTCGTTTCTTTGGGTACGCGATTGGTAGCTCATTTCCTGCATCGTTGGCCGCCGTTTGGTTGGTGAGTGCATGGGACCAAAATGTACCTTATTACGTATCAAGCCCAGCAATGTCGGTTGTTGAAGAAACTGCTGCAGAGTGGATGGTTGAGTTACTCGGCTTGAATAAAGGGACGGCTGTTGGTTTTACATCAGGCGCACAAGAAGCCATCTATACGGCACTGATTACGGCTCGCAATACGTTGTTAGAGCGTGCAGGCTGGGATGTGGTGACAAAGGGGTTATTTGATGCTCCACGTATCAACGTTGTTGTCAGTGACCAGATTCATTCAACCATTAAGCGTGCACTTTCAATGATTGGTATTGGTCTTGAAACAATCGTCACCGTACCTACCGATGATAATCTGCGAATTATTCCGGAAAACTTAACACAGACCATTTCCGCTTTAGAAGGTCCAACGCTCGTTTGCGCTCAAGCTGGTTGTATCGACTCCGGTGCATTTGACCCGTTTAATGATCTGGCTGATGCCATTGCAATGCACGGTAATGCTTGGCTGCATGTCGATGGTGCTATTGGTTTATGGGCTGCTGCGAGTGACAAGCAAAAACACTTGCTGAAAGGTATTGAGCGAGCAGACTCGATCGATACTGATGGGCATAAGTGGTTCAATATGCCGTATGACAGTGGGATGGTTATCGTCAAAGATGCGGATGCTCTATCGAAAGCGATGGGTGGGAGCAATATGGGCGATTATTAGAATGATGCGATGGAAAAACCAGACCGAAACGCAATCAACTTCGGTATCTCTGCTTCTAGAAGAGCGCGCGGTGTCCCTGTATACGCAGCATTTAAGTCGCTAGGTAAAGAAGGCATTGTTGAACATATCGATCATTGCACAGACCTCGCTCAGCGTATGGCTGAAATACTGGCCGCTGTCGATCGGATTACAATCTTAAATGATGTTGTCTCTAATCGTTTTTCCGCACAATTTGGTAACGGTGATAGGGAATATCGTAATGAACTCACAGGAAGAGTGGTGCATCGTCTACAAGAAGAGGGCACGCTTTACCCATCAACATCAGGCTACAAAGGGTTGAAAACAATGTTGTTTTCCGTGTTGAGTTGCCATACTTCCGTGGAAGACATCGACCTTTCTGCGACAAAAATTATTGAAGCCTACTTAACAGAAAAAGAACTCATGGATTGTATTGATTCTTAGTTAATTCGCTAGATCCAAACAATAACCCCCTCTCTAAGTTACTATGTATAAGCTTAAGGTGGGGTTTATTTGGTTCTTTTGTTCTTTGCCATTTAACTTTGCTTACTCTAACAAATCAAAGCACCCTAATCTCGCATATTAAGGATTAATACCGCAGCTAATGCTAAGAATGCCGTCATCATTAAGAACACATCGTTATAAGCCATGATAGCGGCGTCACGTTGCATGGTTCCGAGTAAGCTAGCTTGCGCTTGTTGCATTGCTGTCGCGGCATCACTTCCTGATTGGATAAAGAACGCTTGTTGATCTTTGAGCGTTTGCCAGCCCAATTGGCTCACTGAAGGCAGAGACTCTTTGATATGAGCCAAATGCTCGCGCGTTTTGTTATCTAGCAACGTAGCAATAATCGCGATACTAAATGCGCCACCCAAGTTACGCATTACGTTGGTTAAGGTCGAAGCGTCAGGCGTGTCCATTTTGCTGATGTTTTTCATCGCAACCAAAGACAGAGGAACCATAATAAACGGGCTACCGATAGCGCGCAGAACCATGGACAAGATCAACTGTTGGCCACCAAAATCAATCGTCATATGTGTATTCACGTAACAACTGAAGCCAAACATCGCGAAACCAAAGGTCACTAAGTACTTAGGCTTAATGATTTGCGTCAGCTTGGGCACGATTGGGAATATCAGAAGTTGTGGGAAACCCATCCACATCAAGACTTCACCAATTTCCATTGCGTTATATTGTTGAATTTGAGTGAGATACATTGGCAGCACATAGATAGAGCCGAGCAATGCCATCCCTAGAATCAAATAGGCGATACAGGACATAGCAAACTGCCCATCCCGCAATAGCCGCAAATTCACGAGTGGCTTTTTGTGTTGGAGTTCGTTTATCACGAAATAAACCAAACTCACTGCAGACACAATACTTAGGCCAATGATAAAGCTCGAACTGAACCACTCTTCACGGTTACCTTCTTCTAGTACCACTTCCAAACAACCGAGCCCTAACGCCATGGTCGCGATACCAAACCAGTCAGCTTTTTTCAGCGTGCCAAGGTCGAGCTTTTCATCGTCTAAGCCATATCGAATCATGGTGATCACGAGTAGAGCGGGTGGGATATTAATGTAGAAAATATAGTGCCACGAGAAGTTCTCGGTTAACCAACCACCAAACGTTGGGCCAATAGACGGAGCAAACGTCGCCGTTACGCCGAACAATGCCATACCCACGGCACGCTTGTTGACAGGCAAAAGCTGAATCACTAGCGAGAAAGCAAGCGGGATTAAAGCACCACCACTAAAACCTTGCATCGCTCGGAACACGATCATCGAGGTCATATTCCAAGAGAACGAACACAGCAAAGATGAAATGGTGAAAATGGCCGTCGTCCACGTAATATAACGACGTTTACCAAGCGCTTTAGAAAGCCAACCACTGAGTGGGATAGCAATCATCTCTGCGACTAGATAAGACGTAGAAATCCACGAGCTTTCATCTAAGGTGGCAGATAGCGCACCTTGAATATCTTTGAGAGACGAGTTGGTGATCTGAATATCCAAAATCGCCATAAACGCGCCAATCAAACCGCCAAATAGGGCGATCCAATGACGTCTTGAAACCTCGCCATCATCATTAGTGTGGGTGACAACACCAGCGTTACTCATGGTCTAGCCTCGTTTATCGATGGTCGCTACCACAGACAAACCAGGAAGCAGTCGACCTTTCAACTCTTGCTGATCTGGAATGATGATCTTCACCGGTACACGTTGAACGATTTTAGTGAAGTTACCTGTCGCGTTTTCTGGCGGCAGTAGCGCAAACTTTGCACCAGTAGCAGGGGAGAAGCTGTCTACAACGCCTTCGAGTGGTTGTCCCGGGAAGGCATCTAATTCGACTTCTACGGATTGACCTTTATGAATGCCGCTTAGCTGTGTCTCTTTGAAGTTAGCTTCGATCCACACTTGGTTGTTTGGTACTAAACTCATCAATGGCGCGCCTGCTTGAATCAACAAGCCTTCACGTACGCTGCGTTTGCCAATTACACCGTCTGCTGGCGCGTAAACTTTGGTGTAATCAAGGTTAAGTTGTGCTTGATCTCTTTGCGCTTGAGCTTCAGTCACTGATGCTTTTGCTTGTTCTATCTCACTAGCAATAACGGTTAATTGATCGTTGGTCGCAACGAGGTTTGCTTTTGCTTCTTCGAGATCTGCTTGAGTCACTTTTTGTTGTGCAGCCATGCTATCGACTTCATCTTGAGACGCGTAGTTACGTTTAAGTAAGCTACGAGAACGTACCACTTGCTGAATAGCACGTTCGTATTCAGCTTGTGCAGAATCGACACGGCTTTCTGCTTGGTTAATTTTGCTACGTTGTAACGTTTGTTGTGCCATTAGATTTTTTACGTCTGATTGCACCACGCTTAAATGGGCATTGGCTTGAGCGAGTGCTGACTGGTAATCACGGTCATCGATTTGAACCAACAAATCACCTTCTTTAACCGATTGGTTATCACTCACATAAGACTTAACGATATAGCCACTTACTTTAGGACTAATATTGGTAATGTCGCCTTGTAGGTAGGCATTGTCGGTTGACTCGAAGTACTGGCCATAGCCATACCAATATCCAGCGCCAGATAAGCCCAATGACAGCATGATCGCAGTAGCAATAAGCGGTGCTTTTTTACGTTTTTTTGTGCTTACTGATTGCGAAGCGTTGTTGTTCTCTGTCATTTCTCTTTCTCTTTTGGCTTTTATTTAGATGTAACGAATTGTAAATGAATCTCATTGATTGATAAGATAGGAAAAGAGAGAAACACTGTTGCAAAAATCTAACTAATAGCGAGTTTGGGAGACAAGTATGGACTTGAATGCTGTGACTGTTTTTACACAAGTGGTTGATTGTGGGAGTTTTACGCATGCCGCCGAAGCGCTCAACATGACTAAATCAACCGTCAGCCGAAAACTGGCAGAGTTAGAACAGCATTTAGGTGTGAGGTTGATCACTCGTTCGACACGAAGTTTAGTGTTAACACCGGAGGGTGAGCGCTTTTATCAGTCGAGTATGCAGATGCAAGAGATCATGAACCAAGCTGAGTTAGAGGTGTCTGCCAATCAAGACTTGATCAGAGGCCCTCTCAATGTGGTGCTTCCTGTCGAACTTGGGCATCAAGTGTTAGCGCAATACATTCACAGTTTCTTAAAAGAGCACCCGAATGTGACTTTGAATTTGGAATTGACCAATCGAGAAGTCGACATCATTGCGGAGGGTATTGATCTATACGCGCAAATTGGTGAATTGGTGGATTCGAGTCTGGTTTCTCGATATCTCACCACTTCAAAAAGAACGCTTGTGGCAAGCCCTGAATATCTGGAACAGTTTGGAGAAATCAAAACACCCTCAGACTTAAAGTCTCCATTTCGTCTGATTGAAGTGGTAAATAAAGCCGCTCGTTTACCTAAGTGGCATTTGCAGTTGGAGGGAGGCGAGTCGGTATTGATCGATTTACCATATCAGTTGAGAGTAAATACGATTACTGCGTGTCTTACTGCTTGTGTGGATGGGCTTGGGTTAGCGGTATTACCAGAGTTTATTTGTAGAGAGCACTTTAAGACGGGTAGGTTAGTTCGTCTATTGCCAGAATATGAGATGCCGGAAGTTTCAGTAAGCTTGGTGTATGCCGACAGACAACTGATGCCCAAGCGCAAAAAGGTATTCATTGATTATCTACTCACGGCATTTCAAAGCCGCAAACATGAGTAGCTTTTTGTCTAACCACTCTTAAGTCGCGACACAAGTATTCAGTTCTTTAGTCCGAAATAGAAAGCTAAAGAACTGAAGAACTCACTAGCGAAACAATAAGAGTTCGATCAATTGAGCTCTGGTTCCCACTCTACGATTTGTCCATTACTTAATACGGCTTTGATAGACGTTGCCGCAACATCGACACCGTTTTGGTGAAACGCTTGGTCAGAGAAATTCGCGATGATCTTACTGCCATCATCAAACACGGTTTGTTGAACCTTGCCGCTATTGTCTAACCATATGAAGTCGACTAATTGTTTATCCCATAGCTGCTCATGTATTGGCTCAAATCCATCTTGATAGTGCTTCAAAGCCTTAAGCCTTGGGCTTGAACTCGATAACGCTTCATCTCGTGTTAAGTGAACCATGGCTGGCGTGTTGTAAAGCATGGCAGTCAAATCACGATGGGCTTTCACATTGGTGAATTTCAAGCTGTCTGAATGCCAGTGGTGGGTGTTAATCACTTCGTCGTGAAATACGGCTTGGTACAGCGGAATTCGGTATTGAGACGAAAACAGCAATGACTTGTAGGGTTCTTTGACCTTAGCGGACTTGAAGAAAAAGTCAGGTTTATGGTCTGGATACCAACGACCCAAGTAATAAGGTGATTGGAGGTTTTCTTTCATCTCTTTGTCTGACCAACCAAAGCCGACCGTTTCTAAGCCGTGTGCAAACGCGATGCCTTTTGTCGTCAGGCTATTGCCATCTTCAGAACCAAGCACCAAATCTGGTTGATCGCTTAACCACTGCATTCGGTTATTGAAGGCAGAAAGTACATCCGACTCACTGGTGTTATCGCGGTAATCTTCACGTGCCATTGCCGTCGCATCAACATCTAGGAACAGGCTATTGAAGTGACCAAAACGCATGATGTCTACGGCGCGCTGTTTTACGTAATCCAAATGGCAATTCGGATTCAAGTAAAAACCGTTTCCTCGAAATCCTTTTTTCAAACTGCCATCCGCCATTTCAATCGCACAACTTTGACGCATCGGCTTTGGTAATTGGGCGGTTAGCCAGTTGTCGTTTAACTTGACGGGTATTGCTGTGTTGTAGGAGTCATAAGTGCCGACCAAATAACCGGATTGCTTAGCGAGTTCTACTGCATTTGGTTGATAGAATGCTGGCATCCAGTTATCGAAGCCTAACCAAAGCTTGTTTAATCCTGCTTTGTTCAGATTGTTGATCATATCCGATGATAAGGCTTGCCCCCAAGTATCCGGTGCATTGAGATAAGAGGAAGCATGCTTAATCAACCAGCTTTTCTTGCTTTGAGCTGCGGTGTGTTGAGTTTTAATGGTGTTATCAGCAAGTGTTGGCGTTGCAACAGGATACAAGCTTTGTAATGACTGGCTAATAGAGTCTAACAGCAGCTGTTTGTGATACTGGCTAAACCAATCTTTGCCTTTAGACAGAGGGGATAACTCTCGCTTCGCTTCACTTGAAATGTTTAGCTGAGAGCTCTCTAGATACCAGGCTTTTAATCCCCACCAGTCGCTCACATCTTGGATACTTAAAGAATCTTTACCAAACAGATAAACGTGGCTCGCACCAATTAGCTTGCTCACGTCAGGGCTACGCTTTTGCTTTTCGACAAGCGATTCGGAGAGTCCATTTTTAATGCGCCAATCTCGGTATTGTTTGGCCCCATCTAACCAAGATTCTCCAAGTGTTATGCGAACCGTAAAAGGCTGTGATTGATTCAACGTTGTAAATTGGTGCGAAGCGCTAATATCAATCTTGGTCTTCTTATCAGAGGGCGTATCCGACGATGCATCAGAAAAGAATAATTGGTTGTTGGTTGGGGTAATCATCTGATAACTGATGAATTGATCGTTCTGCTGTACCGTCCAAAATGGCATTTTTAAGTCTTGAGTGGTGTTACTTCCTGAATGGTTTTCGACTAGGTAATTGGCCCATTGCTTGTTGTTGGTCGGCACGCGCATACCCTCACTAAAGGGCAGGAATAGAGTCTGAGTTTGTTGTTCTGCTAGGTCAAACCAAACGAGTTCAATGGGGTGATTTCGCTTTACCTGTGTGTTTGAAGGTAAGGTGAATTGGACGAGAAGATCACCTTGCTTAAGTTCGGCTTCAACATTGATTCCGCTCGGCATGAGCGTCCAAGAAGCCTTGGCTTTTGAGTCTGTAACTAGGTGAGTAACTTTTTGAGGTTGACGATCAACGGTCAAAGCTGTGCTATTAACGCTTAAGCCATTCCAATCTATCGCTAATGTTTTTGTTGAAATCGATACTATGTTGTTGGTGTTGTTGGTGTTGTTGGTGTTGTTGGTGTTGGCGGTGTGGCTATTGCTGATAAGGGCGATTTGATTATCTTGTGCGTTTGCCGAGAACGCACAAGTCGTGAATAGAGCCGCAATAGTAAAAGACGTAAAATTAAGTTGATGACGAACGTTGACCATATCTAGATTCCGTAAAGGGTAAGTACGGTCATTACACCCAAGTCGCGTTGGTGTTTTGTCACCTATATGTCTCTATTCTTTCCCTTAGGTGTTTAATGCCATTGTATAGCGAGCTTAACTTAGAAAGGCACCGCGACACGCTGGACATATTGGATTTCAATCGCACCTTGGTATTCAAACATTTCAACCGATGCACTCAAATGTTTGGCTTTAGTTGCCGAAGGACTTTCTGTCGGAACTGTTGTTTCAAGTGACTTGATTGGTACCTTGAAACCTAACATGTCGTAGTTTTCATCAAACCATTGCCAACTCACATTGGTGTCCGGGCAGTTGTCGATCACCTTGGGTGGCGTTACCACAATGTGCGGGTCGTTGAGTTTGCTTTCGAGTGTTAGCCATCGTTTGTTGTCGTCTAAAGCAACAATAATAGGGTAGTTGTTCGAACCTATCGTTAACTGATAAACACCCGATTCCGGTTTGATGAACATCTCACTGGTTTCGATCTCTTGATATTCGACATCAGAATTGAGTCGTCCGTCTATAACCACTTTCCCATCAGGCGAGACCAGAGAAATACGTTGTGTTTGATCTTCTAACCCTTCGCTGAGTTGTTCCGCAGACACTTTGATCTGATAGCCTTGTGATGAAAGACCGTGGCGCTTGATAAAGCTCACTTGAATGTGGTCGTTGGGTGTAGCACTTTGTTCAAGAGTGCTTCCACATTGAGTCCGACTCAGGATTTCTTGTTTAACGGGTAACCAAAGCTGACTATTAAGCTCTGCTTGATCAAGCGCGATTTGCAGTTCTTGCCATGCCACTTGCGGTTGATCATCGAGCAGTGATTGATAGGTGTGTTGCAATGGCGTGTCTGTAAACCAAGCCGCATTACACGCAAAGGGAAATGTACAGAATAGTATTGTTAGAGAGCTTACTTTCATAGTGATTCCCCAGCCAAACGATAACCAACGCCACGATGAGTCTCTAGATTTAGCGTTGGTAGCTTTTGACGTAAACGCAGTATGTGGTTATCAACGGTTCTTGTGCTTGGGAAGGCTTGATAACCCCAAATTTTATTGAGCAACTCATCTCGGTGAAACACACGACTTTGGTTCTGAATAAACAGTACCAATAGCTGAAACTCTTTAGGTTTCAACGTGATTGGACTTTCATCCAGATAAGCGATCCGTTCCGACAAGTTGATTTGGATATTTGCGTAATTTAAGTGGCTAACACCTAACGGACGAAGCTGCGTAATGACTCTGGCAAGCAATTCATCGTTCGAAAATGGCTTAGTCACGTAATCTTTGGCGCCTGCCATTAAACCTTCAACACGTTGTTGAACTTCAACTTTGGCGGTCAACACAATTACAGGTAGAGCTTTGATCAGTAACCAATTAGGTAAGTGTCGCAAGCTGTCGCCGTCTTCAAGTTGTCGATCAAGCACCACGAGATCGGCTCGTAACCACAGCTTACTGGCACTCTGAGCATCTTGCACCCAAAGGCATTGATAACCATTGGACTCAAAGAAGCTGACAAGGCCTTGCCCAAGCAGTGGGTCGTCTTCAATCAGCAGTAGGGTGTTCATAAGCGATTTCCAAAATACATCGGGTTGGTTTACGGAGAATGATTAGACGGCCATTCGCTTGTTTCATCAAGTGTTCGACAATAGTCAGGCCAATGCCCATATTATCTTGTTTGTGATTGCCGCACCGTGTTGTTCTTGAAATAAGTCGTTGTATCAAAGAGGGGAAGTGACCCTCATCTTGTACTTCTATTCTCAGTTTATCTGCGAGGATGACTTTAACTAAAACCTTGCCTTGTCCGTGCTGCTTGGCATTCTTGATCAAGTTATCTAAACAGATGGTTAGCCAGTAATAAGGCAGGTTAAGTTCAACATCTCTTGCTTCACATTGATAAGCAATATTGTGCTTTTCGCAGACATGGTCGAGCCACTCTTCCAATGATGCGTTTTGCTTCAACAAAGGTTCAGACTGATCCGAACTTAGATACACTTTGCTGTTTTCGGTGAGCTGAGAAAGCCTTTGGTAGTCCGAGATTAAACGCCAAACTGCCCCTTGGGTCTCATCGGGAAAATCGTCGTAACGATTTCTGAACATCTCAACGGTTAGACCAAGGCTAGTAATTGGCGTGCGCAGTTCATGAGTAAGAAGCTGTAAAACGAACTGCCTCTCTTTTCGTTGTTTTGTTCTTAGGTATAAGACTCTACCTAGGCCGGAAATCAACGTTAACAGCAATGTAAAGATCAACGTTTTCATGATCAGATTGTCATTGCTAGGCTCGCTTAAGCACACGTTGCTGTAACGAAAAGTGCAGGTTTCACCCGTCAAAGACACCTCTTGCCGCTCTGCAATAGGTTGCCAAACATTTAAGGGAATGGCTTTCCAGCCTTGTTCGCCACTTAACCAAAGCACATCGTCCTGTTGCCAAGCTCGGTATCCACTGAGCAGTGCTTCTCTGCCTTGTGCACTTAGGTTTTCTAGCTGGTTATATAAAGGGTGCTGCGGGTTGGTAAGACTCAAAAATGGGCGTATCTGCTCGGTCACATCTGGGTAAGCGGCTAAATAACGATCAGCAAAACTGCCACCTGCAGGGTGTCGTTTGGAGTGTGCTGCAAACCAAATGGAATCCAATGCTTGCTGCTGACACAAAGCGAGCTCAAACTCGATGGCATCATCTAATGAAGGGTTATTGCTTTCAATCGCTCGGCAGTGATCTTGTATTGACGCTAACGCTGCGATGTCGTCCCAACTGAATTGGTTGAAATCAGGATAGCGGCTACGTTCATGAAGCAGAACTTTCGGATACTGAGCCAACTCTTGTTGAGAGACTAGGATTGGGGATGATTGCCAGCTCAATTGATACAGAGTTTGCCACTTGTCTTGCAAACTTTGGGCATTGGCTAGCGTAGGGAGCCAAAAGGTCAAGCAAATAGCCAATGTAAACCTGCGCATCCAATCATTCTCGTTTAAAGTCGTGGGGTGAGTCTAAAGAGTTTTGGACGCGATTTGTAACCTGAATGTCAACAAGTGTTCTTTTAACAACAAACTGTCGAGTGGGTCATGCTTTTAAATAGTAAAGTAAAAATACAGTAAGTATCATTTGTTTGGATTAAATTAGTTAATTGTGTACTTATTGTCATCATTGGGCGTATGGAGGGAACTATACTGGATTCATACCTAATAAGAGGAACTATCATGAAACTCATCATCAAATCAGTATTAGCAATTAGTATTTTGGCGGCAGGCTCTGCTCAAGCGTTCGAATTAATCAGCAACGATATTCAAGAAGGTCACCCAATGGCGAAGACCTTTGAATACTCAAGTTGGGGTTGTGACGGCGGTAACCTATCACCACAATTGATGTGGAAAGATGCTCCAGCAGGAACCAAAAGCTTTGCAGTCACGGCTTATGATCCAGATGCTCCGACTGAAAGTGGTTTCTGGCACTGGGTTGCGTTTGATATTCCAGCAACAGTGAGCGAGCTACCTCGCGGTGTCGATATCTCTAAAGTGGGTGGCAAAGAAGGCCGCATAGATTATGGAACGGTAGGTTTCGGTGGCGCTTGTCCTCCAGAAAAAGATGGTATGCACCGTTATCAATTCACGGTTTGGGCATTACCAACGGACAAACTTAACCTAGACGAAAATACGCCGTCGGCAGTGGTTGGATTCACGTTGAACAGCATGGCTTTAGACAAAGCGAAACTGACGGCAACTTATACACGCTAATAGCTTATGTACGTTAAAAGCTTATACACGTACATAATAAGCAAATAAGCAAATAAGCAAATAAGCAAATAAGGGGATGAGATGAATCATCAATATCAAGTGACGATCTTTCGTGCAGAGCAGTTACAAAAACTGCGTAATGTGAGGATACTATCCCCTAGTATTATTCAGATCATTACAGGCAGTAAGCGCCTGTTTTGGAAAGACTCAGCGGCAGAACTCTCACATTCTGAGCTGCTGTTGTGTGAGGCATCAGCGTCATTGAGTTTTGAGAACATGCCCCACAAAGGGCGTTTCTTTTCGCGTGTATTCAGTTTTCATTTCCAACCGACGCAAGCAATGCTCGATCTCAGTGAGGATCGAGCAAATGAACTGGATTTACCCACCGTAGAGGGAGATCGAGGTTTGCAAGATTCTCTCAATGCGTTGTTTTCGTTTGATCGTCAGAGCATGAGTGAACAAACCCAACAATTTTGGTTGCAGGGCTTATACCAGCAATTAGCCGAAAAAGGCGTGTTGCATCGATTGTTTGCCAGTGCCAACGTCTCGTTTAGCCAGAAACTCAGCCACTACCTTTCGCATTCACCTGATGACAAGCATCCGCTAGAGTCGGTGGCGGAACGCTTTGCGATGAGTCGCGCCACGCTTATCCGAAAGCTCAAACTGGAAGGTATGCAATATCGTGAGGTGTTGGCCGAAGTTCGGTTGAGTCACGCGCTTTATCTGATGCAAAACGGACAGCAGAATGTTGCGATGTTGGCCCAGTCTTGCGGTTATCAATCGGAAGGACGTTTTAGTCAGCGCTTTAAAGGAAAATTTGGTTTGTCGCCTAGTGAATACATCAAGACAGTGGTCAGTAATTAAGTCGCAAGGCGTATTGAGCAAAGCAAGCCTAGTTAATTACAGGTCGTTGAATAATGGTATAAATACCGTTTTAATAGGTTCAAAACCAAATGTTTGTACGAGCGCAGATTGCTGAGTACCAGAGATGATGGCGCTATACCAGAGAAGGTCACCCATGACTGATTTTAACCCAAAAAGTGAATTAAATATAGAGAAGATCACCAACGATTTCCCGTTGTTAAGACAACTTATAGCGCTAGAAGAAGTTAGTTGGTTTAACCCAAACATCACGACGTTAGAGCAAGGTTTGCCTTATGTGGGATTAAGCGAACAAGATATTCATGATGCGAGTTTGAGGTTACAAAGGTTTGCCCCTTATCTGGTGAAGGCATTCCCTGAAACTCATGTGACGAATGGCATTATCGAATCTGAGCTTATCGATATCCCTGCAATGAAGTTAGCATTAGAAGCTCATTATCAGCAGCCAATAAAAGGGCGTTTGATGATGAAGAAAGACAGCCATTTACCGATTTCAGGTTCAATCAAAGCGCGCGGTGGTATCTATGAAGTACTAACGCATGCCGAGAAGCTTGCGATTGAAGCGGGGTTACTGTGTGAGAGCGATGACTACAGTAAGTTGCTCGAACCTGAATTTCGTGACTTCTTCCAACAATACAGCATTGCGGTAGGTTCAACGGGTAACCTAGGAATGTCGATTGGTATCATGAGTGCCAAGCTAGGTTTTACAGTGTCCGTTCATATGTCAGCAGACGCGAGAGCTTGGAAGAAAAGTAAACTGCGAGAGCACGGTGTTAACGTGGTCGAGTATCAACAAGATTATGGCGTTGCAGTAGAACAAGGACGGAAAGAAGCGGAGCAAGACCCGCGTTGTTTCTTCATTGATGATGAAAACTCACAAACACTGTTCCTTGGTTACTCTGTGGCTGGAGAAAGGCTCAAGAAGCAATTCGAGCAACAGGGGATTGTGGTTAATGAACAGCATCCTTTGTTTGTTTACTTGCCTTGTGGTGTGGGTGGCGGCCCCGGTGGTGTGGCATTTGGATTGAAGATGGCTTTTGGTGATCACGTGCACTGTATTTTTGCTGAGCCAACCCATTCGCCTTGTATGTTGCTCGGTGTTCATACCGGTTTGCATGATGAGATTGCGGTGCAAGATCTGGGTATCGATAACCTCACCGCCGCAGACGGTTTGGCGGTGGGTCGGGCTTCAGGTTTCGTGGGTCGCGCGATGGAGCGCTTGCTTGATGGTTATTACACATTAACCGATGAACGCATGTATCAATTGCTAGGCGAACTGAACCAAGCAGAGGGTATTCAACTTGAACCTTCAGCACTCGTGGGCATGCCGGGTGTGATTCATGTTGAGCAGAATAGAGAATATCTTGATCGCCTAGATATTGATGAGTCGACGCTAGCGAATGCAACGCATCTTGTGTGGGCGACTGGCGGAGGCATGGTGCCACCACAAGAAATGGCAGCTTACTTAGCGAAGTCATCGGTTTAACCCTAAAGATTTTATAGGCTAAGATTTTTTAAATATAAGCTGTTAAAAATATCAGCGGTTAAAAAGATAAGTCAGGAGAGAAGAGTGTTGTTTATCGGTTGAGCGCACTCTTTTTCTCCTCTAAATCCTACCGTAATTCAAACAATAACTTGCGCAGATCGTTATCCAAAACACACATTTTATAAATTAAGCTTCTTAGATGTTCTAACTATCAGTTAGGTTGAATGGCATTCAACTTGATAGGGAGTGAGCAATGCAAACGGATATATTAACGCAAACAAGGCACATGAATACTCCAGAAAAACTACTACAGCGTTTAGATGCGATTGGAGAGTCTTTGAACGCATCGGGTAAGGCTTATGCTTTACTGGGATTGGGCTCCGTAGGTATTGAAACAGAACGACTTGATCAGTATTCAGATGTCGATTTTTTCGCGATAGTACAAACGGGGCATAAGCAGTATCTCTTAGACAGGTTGCATTGGCTCTCAGACATTCATCCTATCGACTATGCAGTGAGAAACACCGTCGATGGCTACAAAGTCTTGTACGCTGACGGAATCTTTTGCGAGTTTGCGGTGTTTGAACCCCACGAGTTAGCGCATATTCCATTTGCTGAAGGGCGCATTGTTTGGCAGCAACCTGAATTTGATACGCAGTGTTGTGTTCCACCAGTAAAAAGTGGAGGCAGACGCTAACTCCGAAGCGTGGATCATTGGTGAGGCACTAACTAATCTTTATGTCGGTATGTCTCGTTATAATCGAGGCGAAAAACTGTCGGGCAGTCGGTTCGTTCAATCTTACGCGCTTGATCGTTTGATCGATCTTGTGGATCAAACTGAATATTCTGAGCCCGAATTCGTCGATGAGTTTATGTCGGATAGAAGGCTAGAAGCGCGTTTTCCTAAGTTTGCTCAATTGCTACCAACCTTTACCCAAGGTTACGAGCGTACGGCTGAATCGGCACTTGCCCAACTAACGTTCCTCAACACCCACTTCACAGTCAACCAAGCCATGTGTGACCGAATCATTGAGCTGTGTTCCGTTAAAGATTAAGCCTATAACCTATTAATTTTAAGACCTATTTTCTTGGTGCGCGTAAATAACAGTTGTCGCTCGTCTGTATTGTTGATAGGTTTTAACCATGAAATTAAATTCTGCTTCAACTTCAATTTTCTTTTGGTGGTGCTCTTAACAGAGCAGCACGGAATACTCACATTCTTTAGCTGCTGGACGGTAGCTAAGAATGTCATCAAAAATGTCGCCTCTTTTTATCTCCAGTAGCCTTTTTAACTTGGAGATACACCATGAATACCAACTCACACAGCCATATCGACAGCAACAGCCATGCGGTCAGCAACTATAGCGCTGGCAGTAAGAACAATACCAACAAGCCTGAAATCATTCTGACTGGCGATAGAGCTACTGGGCCTTTGCATTTGGGTCATTACGTCGGTTCACTTAAACAAAGAGTCTCTTTGCAGCATATTCACAACCAAACGATATTGGTCGCAGACATGCAAGGGCTTACCGACAATGCGCATAACCCGGCAAAGGTTTCGTCAAATATTCTCAATGTGGTCGCTGATTATCTTGCGGTGGGTATCGACCCGACCAAGACTACGATTTGCCTACAATCACAAGTGCCTGCCTTGGCTGAGCTCACCATGTTTTACAGCAACCTTGTTTCTATCGCTCGTTTGGAACGCAATCCAACTGTGAAAAGCGAAATTCAGAACAAGGCATTTGGCCGCTCAATCCCAACAGGCTTCCTTACTTATCCAATCTCACAAGCCGCTGATATTACTGCTTTCAACGCGACTTTAGTGCCTGTTGGCGATGATCAGTTGCCGATGTTAGAACAAACCAACGAGATAGTGAGGAAATTGAACTCGCTCGCGGGTAAGCTAATCTTGAATGAATGCAGGCCACTTCTCAGTAATGCATCTCGTCTCCCTAGTACTGATGGTAAAAGTAAGATGTCTAAATCGATGGGCAACGCCATTAATCTTGGTGCGACAGAGAAAGAGATCAGAGCCGCCGTCAAATCTATGTATACCGATCCAAATCATCTAAGAATCGAACACCCTGGCAAAGTAGAAGGGAAGATCGTGTTTACTTATCTTGATGCTTTTCACAGTGACGCTAACTATGTCAGTCAACTAAAAGAGCATTACCAAAGAGGAGGGCTAGGTGATGGACAAACTAAGAAAGTATTGGAAGAGTGCTTACAAGAGATGCTTCGTCCTATTCGTGAAAGAAGATCAGAGTTACTGGATGACAAAACGCAACTCGTCGATATTTTACGCAATGGCACCGAAGTCTCTAGGGAAAGAACGCAAAAGGTACTGTTTGATGTAAAAGACGTCTTTGGCCTGAATATTATCTAGCACTGGTTACATCTGTTGCAGGTTGAGCGGTGGGAGAGTAAAAGGGCGATGACATAATAATCAAGAGTTTGCTCTTCAATAACTGGCTTGGATGTAAATAAAGTCAATTGAGTTGAATGGTGATTACGGTTGATTTATAAAATGCCTTTTATGAATGGGTTTGAGGTTATATGCAAAACACGACCTCAAAACTCTATCTTCACGTAATGGTAATTAAATGAAAATTAACGTTTTACTCCCTGCTTTATTTTCGGCTTTGGTCTTAATGCCTGGGTGTTCAGATGTGGTCAGCGATGAGTACTCGACTTATGCGGAAGCCAAAGAGAATCGTTTGTTTGACAGAGGGTGGTTACCCGACATTCTGCCTAGGTCTACCGTGACGATTAAAGTGAGTAACGATCTTGATACTAATACATCAGAAGGGACCTTCATCATCACCGAGCCCGCATTGTACGAGTTTATTGCGAAATTAAAACCGACTGAGTCGACTAATCAGTTTCAATTTGTAGATGACGAGAATGTTTGGGTTTTCAAGGTAGGTGATGATAGTTTAGTTTCCTATACGCTCAGTAAGCGTGAAGGGTAAGTCTATTAATTCCCACCTACATTTCTGTTATGAGTTATGTGGGTTGTCGAATGACATTGTTCGCCCAACTATGGCTAATCATCGTTAATAAACCCTTATCACTCTTATTTATAGGAAAGTAATAATGGAAATCAGTCATTTAGATCATTTGGTATTAACCGTGAGTGATTTACAAGTTACGGTTGACTTTTATCATCGGGTGCTTGGAATGAAGCCCATCGAATTTGGTGATGGTCGCTTAGCGTTGTCATTTGGGGCGCAGAAGATCAACTTACACCTCAGTGGTAGCGAGTTTGAACCAAAGGCAAGGCGCGTGCAGGTCGGTAGTGCAGACCTCTGCTTTATTACCAATAAGCCAATTGCTGAGGTTGCCGAACATATCCAAGCGCAAGGAGTCATGATAGAAGAGGGGCCAGTGCCGCGAACAGGTGCAATCGGAAAAATTGTCTCTGTTTATATTCGTGATCCTGATGGCAATCTGATTGAGGTCTCGAACTATTAGATTTGAGCATTAAACTCGTGAGCTTTTCTTTATTCTTCAAGAATGCGTCTTTTGACGTCTAATCCGCTTATAACTGGATGTCTTCAGCCAAATAAAATACAATCGAACAATGTTTTATTAATTCGTGTTTTATCATTATGATGAGAAACTTACTCATATTCATCGTTAGCTTTTTTTTCTTAACAGCTTGTTCTTCAACGAGTAATCATCAGCTAGACGACAACACATTGAGCAACGAAGACGCTATGTCGAAAAACGTAAAGGGAGAGAGTCATCTCGAGACTTCAAAGGATACAAATGCTGAGACCGGCGTTGAACCTTCAAATGAATCAATCGTTAACCATGAGTCAAATAAGGACACGATAGCCAACACCAATACAGATCTTGAGTTGGTCGAACCTTCTCAAGTAGTAATGAAACTAGCGACAGAAGGCAGAGTAGAGACTGGTGGTGAAAAAAGCATCGGAAGCTATTTTATTCTCAATAACGAACCGACCAAGAAAGTGATTAAATCACTAGAGGGCGTGACAGAGGCATTGAACGTCATGACGTTTGGGATATTTGCCACGGGTCAGGGTTAAGCCGTTAACCATTAACAACCAAAAAATATTGCATGAAACGATAAAGGCGAGCCAAGAAGATCGCCTTTTTGGTCTTACAAACTTTGCCATCGCGGTGCTTAATATTCTTTGTTCGTTTATCAGCCCGCTGAGTCATGGAACAGTCAACAAAGTCGGAAATTGTTAGTTATGGAAGGGACTAGCCGAATTTGTCGTTTTATATGCATCAAGGGTTATAATACTCATCCCAAAGTAATCAATGAAATCTAATCTTACAAAGACAACGCTTATATTCATGTGTGAGCATAGTAATATGTTTGCTGTGAAGTTCGATTTTTTGATTAAGTTATCAATATTCTAGGGAAGAAATATGAACAACAAGAGTGTGTTTTTAAGCGTCGCGATGGTGGTGTTATCTGCTCAAGCAAATGCATCTGACGCTAATCATGAAGCGGTTTCAGATGGAGTTATCGCTGAACAAAGAGCGAACCTTTCTGAAAATACCCAAGGGAAAGGTTTTGGACCGCAAGCTCCAAGAGATTTGGGCTCTCTAGAGGGAACTAACGCTCGCCTGTTTTCCGATGCACCCGATTCAACCGCAATGAATTTATGTAATATTCACTTCCATAAGAACGCAGAGCACAAAGGCGGCGAGTTTACCCAATACGCAGGTAACGGCGATGGAAAGGGCTTCCAAAGTGGTTTTAAATACACGGGTAAGTTGAGCGCGGCTGAGTTAAAACCATTTGAGAGCAAGGTTTGTCCAAGCGATCACGGATCGCTACACTCGGGTGACACCATTGAAGTCCACTATGTTTACTCAACGGCGCAAGTTGAACCGGGTGAAACATTGGGCGCTTGTTTTAACGATGCGATTACCAATCCACAACTGCGTGTTGAAACTCAAGTCTACGTATTAGTTAACGACGACAAAGCTCTCGACTTCGAAGCATTAGCGAAACACTCTAAAGTCAACGGTTTAAACCAAGCTCCAAACATTCCACAAAATACCGGCTCAGCGATTCAATACGCAGGTTCAACAACAGGTCCTGGCTACAATGAACAAGGATCGCCTTTCCAAGTGACATGGAGCGTGAGACCACAAGTAGCGAAAGTAAACATCGCGACGGTTGGTACCTGGTGTGAAGGAAATGATTTTAACGAAGATCACGCCCACGGAGTGAGAAATATAGTCATAAACCCTAAGTTACTGTCTCCAATAGCTAACTAATCTTGTTACGTTGATTTGTCGTTAACGTTTTCAAAGGCGAGCCTCTAGGTTCGCCTTTTTGTGTCTTAACAAAAAACACTTTGGTTTAAGTTTGGGGTTGGGCTTAGGCGTAGTGGGGAAATTACGTGTGACACTTATTCAAAACATGAGTTTTGTGAATTGTGCTTAGTCAAAAACGTTCTTTACCCGAATCGAAGCTCCATGATACGTTCATGATCAATTATGTTGGGTTATAGATAAGGACAGTCCAATGTCATTAGAAGGTGCGATTACATTCTTCATTGCCATGTTTATATTTGGTGTTACTCCGGGCCCTGGCGTATTTGCCATTTTAGCTCGTGGTATGGTTCACGGATGGCGAAAGTGCATTACTCTTTCATTAGGTATGATATGCAGTGATCTTATTTATCTTACACTTGCCTGTTTTGGTCTAGCGACGATAGCCGAGAATTGGTCGTTTGCGTTTGAGGTGATTCGCTACGTTGGTGCCGCTTATTTGATTTATTTGGGCTATAAGATGTTTAAGAGCCTGCCTGAAGTGCAAGGATCAGCAGAGCTCGCAGCCAAACAGAGTCAGAAATCCGAACTGGCAAGTTTCGCGCAAGGCTTTTTGATTTCAGCATCAAACCCTAAAGTGATTCTGTTTTACATTTCGTTCTTGCCGACTTTCGTTGACCTGACTGTTTTACGCTCACAAGATATCGTCTTGGTTTCCGTTTTAGCGTCTGTTGCTCTGATGTCCGGTTTGATGCTTATCGCTGTAGGCGCGGGTAGAATGGCTATGTTACTTAAAACGCCACGCGCACATAAAAGATTAAATCAAAGTGCTGGTGGAATAATGATTGCGGCTGGTTCGTATTTGGCGATAAATCGGTAAACACGACTTTTTAAGCACAACTCTTTAAACAAGAAGGCGAACCTAATGGTTCGCCTTTTTTGTTCGAGAGAAACGGACTATGTGTTTTTAAAAACTATGCGTATAAAAAGCGAGCGCTTATAAACATTGTTCATTTGTTAAGTCTACGCGTCTACAAAAATCACTTCACCGGTGATGAAGCCATCGACAGAACGCTCAAATGCTTTACCCACGAGCTTACTTGGGACGGGTTCAAAACCTGGCATCATTTCACCGTAAACATTCCATGCTTCAGCAAGAACCGTTGGGTTGATTACATTGATACGTGTGTTTCTTGGCACTTCATAAGCGACAGTCTTAACGAAGGTATCAATTGCGCCGCTGGTGGTCGCATCAGCAATAGCAAAAGGGATTGGTTTAACGTTCAATATGCCACTAATCAGCGTAAATGAACCACCATCAGCAATGTACTTTTGACCGATGCGAACAAGGTTGATCTGTCCCATCATTTTGCTCATTACCGTAGTCATCCACTGTTCTTCAGTCATATCTGCAAAAGTATTATATTCGCAGAGACCAACGGTGTTCACAACCGCATCAAAGTGTCCCACTCTCTTGTAAAGCGCCTCAATTGATTGTGGGTCAGTGATGTCAACAATATGGTCGACATCGCCAGAGCGACCCGCAGTGATAACGTTATGATTGCCTAAGCCCATTAATGCTGCTTGACCCATCTTGCCACGTGCGCCAATTAGAATGATTGTTTTCATGTTGTTCTCCGATCTGTATGTGTTTCGTTTCGATGGAAGAACTTTAACTAAATCACTAAACAAGTAGAAACAAAGCTTAGTTGTGAGTGTTACTGATTTTATTTGTTGAGTGTTACACTGACATGGAATCCAACTTCACCGAAGCGAGTGCGTGTGAGCAAACTAGACCGATTAGACATAAAGCAACTAAGAGTTTTTCAAGCTTTAATCCGTGAAGAGAACGCGTCCAAAGCTGCGAATCAATTGGGCATGACCCAGCAAGCTGTTAGTGAGCATTTGAAGAAACTGCGAGAAGTGTTTGATGATAGGTTGTTTGTGAGAAAAACCAACGGCTTTGTTCCGACTACCTTCGCACAAGAGTTATCTGTCGGTGTCGATCATTTACTGATCGATTTCAATCTGTTGTTATCTAAAACAAACTTCGTACCAGAGAAAGCTAAAGGGACGTTTGTGATTGCAGCGACGGATTATGCCCAACAGATCATCCTACCAAGCTTAATTGCAAAGCTAAGGGAACAAGCACCAGAGTTAAAGCTGATTGTGCGTGACTTCGAAATTGACAACCTGCACGAGCTAATGGAAAGCGGCAAAGTTAATTTAGCCATCGCGTTTCCGGACTACATTCCAAGCAGCTACAAAGTAATCAAGTTGTTTGAAGAGCACCATGTGTGTGTCACTTCGCCTCATTCTTCGATAGCACGAACCATACCTTCATTAGAGGAGGTGGCGACCTATCCAACCATTATTGCTTCACCATCTCGTCCAAACTTCAAAGGATCGATTGATGAATGGTTCGGTCAGTTTGGGCTAAAGCGCAATGTAGTGGTATCTGCACCGTGTTTCTCCGTCGTGCCTATGTATTTAAACACTACAGACTCTATTGCTTTCTTACCATCAAGAGCAATCGAAGGGCTGGACTTGGTGACTATTCCAATGGAACAATCACCCGAGAGTTTCTATGTGGTAGCCGCATGGCACCCAAGGTATAACGATGATCCGCTACAAAAATGGGTGACGTCTTTGTTAGAAGTCGATTAATGGGAAGAGTGTTTTTGTATCGCAGCGAACCAAAGAAGGTTCTTATACTTATTCGTTTAGCGACATTTATTTCTTATAACCTGAACTCCAACTACTTGATTTCCAATTAATGGACTTTCGTTGGATGATTTTGTGTTGCATTACTGTGATTAATATATGTTTTTTATATGATTTAACTAAAGTTATCGGGATTTTTGCAGATAAAGAAATAGTGAATAGCTCTAACACGAGATAAGACGTGTTAGCTTTGGTTTCGCTTTTTGAAACTTTTAGAGAATTTTTAACAAACTTGCGTCGAGACACCTAAATGAAGAAAACAATCCTATTAGCCGTTTTTATTATGTTTGGCATTGCAGTCGCTGCGAGTATGGCGTCAACGTATTTTATTTCAAGCGAGAAAATTGATGAGATAATACTGAATAAATCTCAAGTCCAAGCTGAGTTTTTAGCTGGCAATGCAGGGTACATCTTAGAGAATTCCGAGAATCCAGTTCATGACTTACAAAAGCTGGTGGGCGATCTGAAACAGCGTTCAGATGTGAGTTATGCCATTGTTATTGATAGTAACGTAATGGCTATCGCACACAGTGATAAAAATAAACTCAACAAAGTTTATGAAGACAGCTATACCGTTGAAGGTGCAACTAAAGGCGTACAACAATTCTCGAAATGGTACGCTGATGTTCAGCAAGTGTGGGTGTTTGACATTATGGCACCTATTTATGTCAACGGAGAGCTGTACGGTACTTTTGATATCGGTATTCCAATTACAGAAGTTAGCCAAGCTACCAATGGTATTGTTAGCTACCAGCTAGCTTCGATGATTTTCATTTTTGTTGTTTGTCTCATTGTTTTGTCGCTTCTTCTTGGCAAATTAATGCAACCTCTTTTGGTATTGAAAAATACGCTAAATGATATTTCTGAAGGCGATGGCGATCTATCCGTTCGTTTACCAATCAAAGGTAAAGACGAAGTCGCTCAAATCTCATCGGCTTTCAATGTATTTGTTGGCAATGTACACGAGATCATTAAACAAACCGTGAATACTGGTGTTGAATTAAATAGTACTGCTATTGCACTTCGTGAACAGTCGCAGCAAGCATTGCAAAGAGGGCAAGAACAGAACGAACAAACCATGTTGGTTGTGACGTCTATGAATGAAATGATTGCCACGGTTAATGAAATTGCATCTAGCGCGGCTGGTGCTGCAAGTGCGGCAAACATGGCGGCGAGTGAAACTCAAGAAGGTCATAAGACGATTGAGAAGACCACGACCTCAATTTCGAACCTTGAAGCTGAAATGAATAGTGCTTCTGACATCATTGTTAGCCTTGCTGATAATACCCAGTCGATCGGTACTATTCTTGATGTTATTCGAGGTATCTCTGAGCAAACAAACTTGCTTGCACTCAACGCTGCAATTGAAGCTGCACGTGCTGGTGAAGCTGGCCGAGGCTTTGCGGTTGTTGCTGACGAAGTTCGTAACCTTGCGACAAAAACAGCACAATCGACCGATGAAATTGACACTATGATCAACCAACTTCAAACTGAAGCTAAGAACGCTGTTAGTTCGATGAGTAATAGTAAGAGCTTAATTGAAGAGGGTACGACTGAAACTGAAATGGCTCGCCAAGCTTTGGAAAAAATTTCCACGCAAGTTTTGTCAATCCTAGATATTAACACTCAGGTCGCAACGGCAACGGAGCAACAATCAGCGGTAGCCAATGAGATTAATATGAATATGGATACGGTTAATAGCTCAGTGAAAAATGGTTTGAACGCAAGTGAGAAGTTAGAGCAATCAAGTCAGCAGTTGGCTGAACTATCGCAAGTTCTCGACCGTTATGTCGGTTCCTTTAAAATCTAGACTTCCCAGCATGTCTCTTTAAAGGATGTGCTGAGTCTCCAGTTATTTAATAGCGCTTATGTCAAACATGAGCGCTATTTTTTTGCGACATGCTGACGCAGATACACCAATAGCGCGCACAGAAATGAAGAATGTACGCGCAGCGTAATATCGTGACCATTTGACCCATTTAGAACAACGCGATCCAATTAGACCGAACAACAAGTCCTACATGCGCAAGGTCAAAAAATCGTAAACGTTCACCGGGATAGTTTGATTTATTTAAAATGGGCGGGAACGCCCTAAAGATCAAAGACGTTTGGGTACGGCTTCTTCTCAACGACTGACGTGATGATCTCACTCAACACTGATATTGCTGATAGACCGTGTTTTTTGCAGGTTTCGATAAGTGTATGAATACGGCTACGGAATTTATCGCCTGCATCCGAGGTCGTTCCGAAGCTGATTCTTCTTTGAATGACAAAACCCCTAATACATCGCTCAGCTTCATTATTGGTTAGGGGAATTGATGTTTTCTTGAGGAAAACCCACAAGCTTTCTCTCTGTTTGAGCAGTAACTTGCATCGCCCCCGATACCGCTTGACCATCACGTCCGTTCCTTTGTTTAACCAATGGTCGAATGATTTTTGCAGTCTTCGCATTCGCCTCAAGTACAGTGAATAATCCAATTCTCCTTGCTCGTAACGATGCCGAGTATGGAAAATGGCATTCGTCAGCAAACAAAGATGTTTGCCAATATAAGCAGTATGGCCAACGCCACTATAATCCGCCATTTGTTGAAGGTTGCGCTTCACATGCGCCAACATAACTGATGACGGTCTGCGGCTATCCAGTTATAGCTTGGACACTGGTCGCTCACCACAATGCCTGTATAGTCATTCATCAATGACCTTTTTTGCTGATGAGGTCGAGCGCGAATACAGTATTTGTTCATAGACAAGGTCATCACTGGCCACTAACCAACACCAACGGAGGCTTTTTTCATCATTTCGGTGATGAGACGTTTCGTCAGCATGAACCAGAGGCGCTCTCTTTAGCGCTTGTTTTATCGCTTGATGCAATGGAGTCAGCATTGAAGCGACTTTTGTTTGCGCTTCGCTAATCGCACCAACAGAAAATGTTGTGCCAAGTTGCTCTTTGAGTAGTGACTGGATTTTTCGAACGCTGAGGTGATATTGTCCCGCAAGCCCCCCAATGTAGCTTAATAACTTCGGACCTATAATCCCTTGTGATGCATCGTCAGGCTTTTGAGCCTTTACGGTTTGTTTGCAGTGACGGCATTGACCTGAAAATAAACGGTATTCGGTGATATCGACAGTGGGTTTTGGAATATCGAAGACTTGATGGCGATAGTATGGCCCACCTTGGACCTCAATATCAGATTGAGCGCAACAAGGACAAGTTTCAGGGAAACAGTCGATAATGACATCCGTTTTCTTTAACGGTGAGAGCTTTCGTTGATGCCCTGTGTGGCCTTCTTTAGCTCCTCTCGAATTGCGACCACCAGAGCTTTTATCTTTTTTCGCTCATGGCGCTCTTTAGGGCTGTCTGATGAGGGGGATTTTGAAGAGTTTTTGGAGCTAGTGGTTAGTTTATCTTCATAATGTCGGAGCTGTTCCCACAGCTCATCAATAAGCACCTTAGCCTCATTCAAATCAGAGACTTTAGGTGGCGCGTCTTGGTATTTAGGTGCTTTCTTTCTAGTCATGCCACTATGATGAAGCCCTAAAATGATCACTCAATACTTAAAGTTGGAGCAAGTGCGTAAGGTCACATTTCTTCTGTCAATAGGAGCTTGGTGAACACTTACAAATTATTGTCACATCATGGCAGCAATCCCTCTCAATAAACCTATCTAAGCGAAACGAAATTCACCTATGCGCTTACAACATAATATTATTTCGACATAGATATTTTAGTTTTTGTCATTTTGAAATTTTGTCATTTTGACATTCATATATAATGCCCTGACCTCTTAAACACTAAATATAACATACAATCAACAACTTAAAATATGGCATGGTTATTTCATAGGTAAATATGACCCAGTAATGTTTCGAAGGAAGGAAATCCATGAAAAAAACACCAATTCTTATAGGAATGCTTGTAATGAGCAGCCAGGTCAATGCTGACCCTTTTGACTCCTGCCCGAGTCAAGCCTATTTATTTCAGGGCGACCCGACGCAAGTTTATGGCGTCAACCTTGCCACTGGAGCGTACTCATTGTTAGAGGACGACACGGGGTTGTCCGCTAACATTAACGCGATAGGTTATAACGTAACCGACAATTACATCTATGGTTTTGACATTAAAAATTTGAATATTGTTCGTTTGGGCAAAGACTTTCAGGCTCAAACATTGAACGTCTCAAATAAGCCAAATCTACACTTTGCGATTGGTGACGTTTACAACCATAAATACTACATATACCGTACGAATTTAGGGCTATTCTCTATTGATCTTTCGCCGTTAGATTCCGATGCCAGCGCAACGTTAACAATTAACGAAATTACATCTAACGCTACGCCCTATCTGACTGATTTTGCCTTCCACCCAGGAAATGGGTTTATTTATGGCATAGACAACAACACTGGTATCTTACACAAAATAGACCCATCTAATGGCACTATCTCTACCGTTGGTGATACAGGGCAGTTAGGCACGTTTGGCGCAGTATACTTTGACACTGATGGGAATTTTTATGCCTCACGTAATCAAGACGGTATTATCTATCGTGTTGATCTATCAGATGATAACGCGGCAAACATCGCGGCGGGTATCGTTCCTGCTGAATTATTTGTGGCTAACGGCCCAAGTGCTAGCATGAATGATGGTGCACGCTGCGCAAGCGCTCCTTTGATCGATGCCAACTACCCTATTGATTTTGGCGACGCACCCGATAGTTACGACACCACATTAGTTGCTAATGGGGCTCGTCATGAAACTGATGGTGTTACTTGGTTAGGCTCCGTTGGACCCGATGGTGACTTAGGCGAACTCGGTGACGATAACGCGACGGGGTCCGTGGATGAAGATGGTGTCGGCTTTGTTTCCGCGCTTGCTCCCGGGTTAAGCTCCGTGATTCAAGTAACGGCTTCTACATCTGGATATCTATCGGCTTGGTTCGATTGGAATCGCGATGGTGATTTTTTGGACGATGGCGAACAAATTTTCACCGACGAGCAGCTCTCTTCGGGCAGTAACGTCCTCCCTTTTGTAGTCTCTGACGCAGCAACAGCGGGTTCCAGCTGGAGTCGGTTCCGCTTTAGCCAACAAACAGGATTGAGTTACAATGGTGGCTCAACATCGGGTGAGGTAGAAGACCATCAGATTACGATTACCGCAAACGGATACGCTGTTGAACACTTCCCGAGTGCGGACAATTTTGCCGCGGTAGCGTTTGAGGACAACTGGCCGTACACCGCTGATTATGACATGAACGACGTCGTGGTCGACCTAAGAATCACCGAAACAACCTTAGCAAACACCTTGGAAAATGTTGTCGTTTCGGGCAAGTTAGTCGCTTACGGAGCCAGTTATAAAAATGGGTTTGCACTTCGTTTGCCCGGTATATCCAGAAGCAGCATCCAAGATAGCGTAACCACTCTAACGATAGACGGTGTAGAACAAGCATCAAATGGACTAGAAAGTATTTCAGATGAAGCGATTTTCATCATAGGTGAGGACATGAGTAGCTATGCTCCGGTCGCTAATGGTTGCTCCTTCTTTAGAACGGAATCCAACTGTGATACTAACACTGCATTGATGGATTTTACTCTCAACATCTATTTCACTGACGGATCTGACCGATCAGGTGTCGCCGACATGCCTTATGACCCCTTTATTTTTGCAACACCAAATACGTACCATGGTGAGGGTATTACATTCCAACCAGGTCGAAAATGGGAGGTCCACTTGCCAGGACAAGCGCCTACAGAGCAGTTCGACACAAGTTTGTATGGTCGCGGTGTCGATGCGAGTTTGAATGGTTCAAACAACTATTTCAAAACCGCCACTTACCTACCATGGGCGCTTCTGATTGTTGAAGATTGGCAATGGCCTCTAGAACAAGTTGACATTGTTGATGCCTATCCAGCCTTCAAAACTTGGGCAGAATCTGGTGGCACATCAAGCGAAACCTGGCACCAATCTCCAACCACACAAAAATTTTACGTACGACCTTAGGGAGCTAACATCATGAAATATTTAATTACATGCATTTTGGGTTTTGTATTAATGGCATGTGGCGGTGGCGGTGGCGGTTCCGATAACAGCGCATCAACACCATCAACATCAGATAACGATTTTTCGGCGTCAACACCAAATACGGTCACGAACGAACCCATTACTATGCAAGACTTAACCCTACCAGAGGACTTTAATTACAATCCTATCAAAAAGGGAACGCTGAACGTTGATATTAGTAACTTTTCATCACAGCGAGCTCATCTCAGCCTTTACAAAGAATTTGAAAAGCAAAGTTCTGAGAGCTTCTCGGCCCATTATCCTAGTAAAGTAATGTCCGTCCCTTTGAATGATGGCAAAGCAGACTTCGATTTTAATCTGGCTGATAGCCAAGAAAACTTACTGGTTGAGATTTGGTTTTACGACGGAACTGACCCAATACAAAAGTTGATTTCAGCCGGTGATACCGATATAACTTTATAGGTATTTTCGTGATAGCAGATGGTTGCTCAAGTGATAGTAGTCGATTGTTCTTGCGATATAAGATAGATACGCGCCAGTTAGACAGGTATATCACGCATCAGGAACTTTCTGATTCATGAGCCTTCAAAAATCGCATCATTCCTTTGAATATGCGATTTTTTCTGTCAAGCAAGGGAGAAGTCGGTCAATTTATTTCAATGTTTTGAAGATACTATTAGAGTCAATCCATCTTTATTCTGTGGATACAGAAAACCACGGGTTTACCCGTGGATGAATGCCTTTGGAGGCGGTACGATGGCTAAATGCAATATTACACCTCCTCCCACAGTGTCTATTACACGAAATATCACATAGTTTGGGTGACTAAGTACCGTCGGAAAATCCTGAATCCTGGTATGTGCAGCTACCTACGGAAGGTTATGCCAAAGTTACTGCGAAGTTTACCTGGCGTTGAGAACGAGACGATAGGCTTTGATGAAGAACATCTGCATATGATGATGCTTATCCCACCGAAATACAGCATTTCAGACGTCATGGGTAAACTAAAAAGCCAATCGTCGCACCAGATGCGAAAAACTTTCAGTTGGCTAAGTAAGGTTTACTGGAAAGAGAACATTGTTTGGTCGCCAGGTTACTTTGTCAGTAGCGCAGGCGTGAATGAACAGGTTATAGCGAATTATGTTAGGCATCAGGGCGAAAAGGATTCTGGTCAACTCCGCATGGAGTTGTAACAGTAAGTACCCCGTGCATGCACGGGGGTATCTACTTAAAAATGCCCACTCGAAAGTTAACACTGACCATTTAAGCATTTTACTGAGCAGTTGAACGATCCAGCAGATAGTTAACAATACCCTTGGCATTTTTGTTTAAGGGTATTTTTTATGCTGTCACACTGGCTAATTGATGTTGATAATTTCGCAAATCCAGAGTCACTTTCTTTGTTTCAGAAAGGTCTCCCTCTAGATTGTAAGGGCACCATAAAACCCGCATTCTAATCTTTCAACACGAAGAATAAGCTTAACTCTTCAACCCAACGGAGAGTTGAAATGGCAAAACCACGCACTAACCTAAATGGCAAGCACTGTTTGAACAATATGAAAGCAACAGTATGAGGCCATTAATCAACATCCAACGTTGTGGCTACCGACTGACATACCCAAACAATGGGTGGTTGATTGTAGGCAGGTTAGTTATGGGCATGCAGCACTCAACTATTTATCTCGCTACCTCTATCGCGGCGTGCTGCCTGATGAAGACATCATCAAGGTCACCGATGACACGGTCACCTTCCGCTATAGAGAGAGCCAAAGCAAAACGTGGCAAACTCGAACCTTACCCATCCTTGAGGTCTTGCTGCTCATCTTGCAGCACGTGCTCCCCAAAGGGCTACAACGAGTTCGAGATTACGGTTTTTTTACGTGGTCAAGCACACGCTCTAAGAGTTCGTATTCAACTGTTGCTATTGAACTTGCTCTATAGGATGCCGCCGCTCACCGCACCGATAAGGACCAAAGCGATACGGGTATGCCCTTGCTGTCAGCATGAAATGGCGTGTGTTGGAGTCAGCCGACCCACGTAGCCGAAAGGCATTAATAATAAGGAGAATGGTATTGATGAGAGCAGAGGAGATGTAACGACGAAAGAAACGAAAAATAGCTAACGGGTTGATAAGATTGCTATCGCAACCTTCTCTTAGCCTCGCTCGCCTTGAGAAAAGCCTCAAGGCGATGTGCCCTTCAGGCCCAACCGTACAATTTACTTAATAAAGTGGCTTCGGGCTTGTTCAACACTCGGGATTTAGTGTTGGCTACGCAACACCTTAATCCTTATTTGTTTTGTTCTTTATGATTCTTTTGGCGGCAGGACAAGTGGAGACACATGTTCAGTAGATGGTTGTGAATGTACTGTCCGTGTTGTGAATGATGAGTGTTAAACGGAACACACTAACTCATTTATAGACATTCAATAAAAAAGCGCGTTATTGCCGAGTAGCAATAACGCGCTTTTTTGTATTCGCTTGATTATCTGTCTTAGTTTGCTAACGGAGCACTTGTTGGTTGCAAACCACGCTTCTTGATCACGTATCGTAATCGAATTAACATCAGCGTCGCTGAAACGCTTAACCCCGTAAGAATACCAATCCAAAAGCCCTCTTCACCCATTGCTGGAACAATGTGGTCTGTTAAGCCCAATACCATACCAAGTGGTAGTGCCAAGCCCCAATATGAAGCGATGGCTAAGATCATCGGGATCTTGGTATCTTTATAGCCACGTAATGCACCGTTAGCAGACGTTTGCAGTGCATCACTGAATTGGTACATCGCAGTAAAGGTCAGCAATACTGCTGCCGTTGCACTTATCGCAGGGTCGGTGGTGTAAAGTCTAATGATCCACTCAGGGAACAGAAGGAACATCGCAACCGAAAGCAATGAAATCAACGCCGCAACTAAGATACCGACTTTGCTGCGTTCAATTGCGCCTAGTTCGTCTTTCTCGCCCAAAGCATGCCCAACCCGAATCGTAATGCCAAATGAGATACTCATAGGAATCACGTAAGTCAGGCTTGAAATGTTAAGTGCAATTTGTGCGGCTGCAACGTTCTCAGCGCCAATACGCCCAATCATCAGAGCGATTACCGCAAAGATGCTGCCACACACCGCGATGTTCATCCCAATAGGTAAACCTAATCTTAGAAGGTGAAGCATCTCTTTTGCTTTTGGCTTAGCGTCTGCAAAGCTAATAATAGTTTTGTAGTGGTGATGACCTTTAATGTAGGAATACAGCATTCCCGACATTAACCAATACACCAAGCTTGTCGCCCAGCCACAACCCACAGCGCCCATTTCAGGGAAATCAAACTTACCGTAAATAAGCACGTAGTTAACTGGGATATTAATCAGCAGACCAACGACAGAAATGATCATTGGTACTTTGGTGTTGTTCATACCTTCACAGAAACCGTTCAAGGTGTAGAACAGGGCAATACCCGGCACACCAAAGGCTAGGGCAAAGGCATAGTCGCTACCAATTGGGATGATCTCAGCGGCTACCCCAATCCATTCTAAGATCGGCTTCGCACTCACTAAATAAGCAATGAGCAGTACACTTGCTATTAATGCAATCCAAACCATCTGGAAGAATTCAACAGAGATACTTTGAAAGTCACGTGCGCCGCGGTGGTAAGCGACAACAGGCGTTAGCGCCATAATCACGCCACGCAGTAGCAGAAGCACTGGGATCCAAAGGCTAGTGCCAAGTGCAATAGCGGCGAGATCGGCAGGACTTACTTGGCCAGCCATTGTCGTATCGACAAATCCCATCGCTTGGGTCGCTATTTGAGTCAAAATGATTGGAATCGAAAGATGCATAAGCGCACCCGATTCACGAGTAAAAGGACGAAATTTCGTTAGCATGGAAGTTCACAACACCAATATAAATACACGAATGATGGCAGGATGGCCGGTGTGTATTTTAGGATGTGCCCCGTTGGGCGGGCGACAATATAAACACCTTACCGTATAGGGTCAAGCATTGGATTTACAGGGGCTACTTTGCTCTGGAAGAACGCCAGATTTGCATGGTGTTAGATACTGTTTCTATGTACATAACCTAATGATTTTAATGTGAATCATACTAGATAGAAAGTTTCTATATTTGCTTGTTGAATTTCTATGCGCACATCATAAGTCACTGTTATGGATGAACTAAATCTAGTACAATTGATGGCATAAGAAACTAGATAGAAAAATTCTATATTTAAATGCAGAATTTTTCTGTCTAAGAACTGTTATAGCGATTCAAAAGGAAACTATACATGGAACTAGTCGGAAGGTTATTGGGTTATGAATTTTTTGTACCTTTTTTAATAACATGCGCGATCTATGGTGCACTCTTTGCCTTGATATATTTTATTTATAAAACATTACGTTCATTTATTGTTAAGTTCTATATCTCACATAGCTTGAAGCCAGATACCAATTATAAAATTCAAAAGATTATTGCTATAACAAAAACCATCAATGTTCCTGGTGAATTACCGGATAACTACCAATCTTTATGGAATTCAATATACAAGAATAAAAACAACTATGAGAGTATGAAGAGTTCTATTGGTTTTTTTGAATTAGCAATGTGTAACTATAAAAAATCAGATACCGATTCAGCTGACTTACTAGAAATCATCGATTTACTTGATAACTTTAAAGAGCAGGTACTTCGTCAGAGTAAGTATTTTTATGAGACTCGTGAAGCTATAAATATTTCGCTTTCATATGTGTTGGTTTCAAAGCACTTTCTGGTGTCAAGTGATTCGCTATAACAAATAAGGATTAAGGAGTTGCGCAGCCAACACTAAATCCCGAGTGTTGAACAAGCCCGAAGCCACTTTATTAAG
>NZ_OSDX01000020.1:0-72846 GCF_900382755.1 Vibrio sp. Evd11 | reverse complement strand
CCTACCTTGGAACTTCAAACATTAACAACATCGCCCCGTGGGTTCATGGGGCGTTTACTATCTAACGTCACAAAAGATACTGTGCAAGAGCTTAATCATCTGCATGGTTTTAAAGTTAATGAATGGTTTTTATCAAGTGGTCGCTGTGGTCAAGTCGAGGTTCATGGTCCATATAAAACAGCAGACGAAGCCTGCAAAGATGCCAAAGCTAAATATGGCGTAACCAAGCTAAAATCACCCCTGATAAACTTCTAGCACCAGTGCGCATTATGTATATTATGTTAAATAAAACTTGGTGTTTATAAGGCAGGTATCTTTATTTGATGCCCTGCCTCTCTTTTTAGTGCTATTTCGGTGTTCTATTTAACAGTAAGGCTATTTACCATAAAATACCTAATAAACATATATCCTAATCTTCGATTCAGAATATGTTTATTAGACTTCAAGCATGAGCCTATCAATTGCTTCTGTAATTTCTTTGGTTCTTACTGGCTTGGTCACGAAATCATTCATGCCGACATCTAAGCAAGAAAATCTATCTTCTACTGATGTGTGTGCAGTGAGCGCGACAATTGGTGTTTTGATGTTTGCATCTCTCATGTATTTGGTTGTGGTCAATCCATCCATTACCGGCATCGACACGTCCATTAAGATAATGTCGATTGCATCGCTGCCTTGTTCAATAAAGCCAATGGCTTCTGCTCCATTACTCGCGATGAACACCTCGTGGCCTTGTCGCGTTAAGATTAACTTTATGACCATTTGATTGGTTGGATTGTCTTCTACAACCAATACTGAGTATCGACTTCTTGGTTCTTCTTGAATCTGCAGTTCATTTTGTCTGTTTGTCTTGTCACAGACGACTCTCGTTGAAACCGGTAATTGCACTTCGAATTTGGAGCCTTGTCCGAGTTCGCTGTTTACAAAGATTCGGCCTCGCATTAATTCAACAAGACGCTTGGTGATCGCTAATCCTAAACCTGTGCCACCAAACCTTCTGGTAATCGTACTATCAGCTTGAACAAACGGACTGAATAATGACGAAAGCTGTTGGGCGCTGATTCCAATCCCTGAATCTTCTACTGTTATATTGAACGAGCTTTGCTGATACTTGATCGATACATGTACGTGTCCACGCTCGGTAAACTTGATGGCATTGCCAATCAAATTAAAGAGGATCTGCGCTAAGCGGCTCTGGTCGATATAATGAAGCTCATCTTCAGGGATATCGGTTGTCACAGTTAAGACTAATCCCTTGCTGTCTGCGGCCTTTCTTTGTTCCGATAAAACAAAAGTTACAGTGTCTCTTACGTTATTCCACTGAGGAGCTAACGAGAAACATCCAGATTCAATCTTAGAGAAATCCAACACATCACTGATAATTGCCAATAAAAGTTCAGACGATGTACTCATATTAAGTAGTATAGATTGCTGCTCTTGAGTTAGCTCGGTGGACTTTAGCGTGTCAATAAGCCCAATAATGGCGTTCAACGGTGTTCTGAGCTCGTGACTCATCATAGCTAGAAACTCAGACTTCGCTTTGTTAGCTTCTTCTGCTTCCTTTCTCGCGTTTACTAGCTCTGCGGTTCGTTCTCTTACCGTTGCTTCAAGTTTCTCTTTGTTCTCAATATCGAAAACTGCTCGTTCAATAAGAGGACGGAAACGATTTAAGGTTGCTTTGGTTTCAATGCTGAAGTGCTTGGTGTTGGAATGGATAAAGATAATGACGGATTGGGTCAGTCCACTATCTAGACCGGTGATCAGAACAGAGTTAATTTGGTCGAGAACAATGGGATGCAAAGAGTTGAATTCACCCAAAGATTTGGGTTCAAAAAGGATGGCGCATTCTCCATTGATGACACGCGAAAGCTTGCCACAATCGTTCCAGTTCATTTGTTCAAAGACTTTGTTATTGGTTAACAGGGTTTTGAAAGCACCGTCGTTCCCTACCCTTGAAACCACAATAAAGTCATCGAACTTGATGTATTTTTTGAGGACATACTCCAAGCTAGAGAATATCTCGGAAATGTTACCCGCTTTACTGATCGCAGAGATAGTTGATAAGATCACCCTATTCTCTTCAGCGAGTTTTCGTTCACGGAGTTTTAGTTTTTGTAGTTCAATGCGAGCTTCTTGCAGCGCTTCTTGACCTTCGGAACTCATTACTTTTTTAACCTATAAAACGTTGCTGAGGATACCATTAAATTTCCGTGCGCGTTTTCCCCACCAGAGAGCCTTCCTTGCTCGCCAAAAGTAAAAGGACATATGTATGGAAGGCCGTTAAGCGCCTGATTTATCTGGTTACATACCTCATCCATGTCTTGTTTTAGGTGCAGCATTGGTCCTGCACAGAATATGTTGATAGCCCCTAATTTTTCTTCAAGGTCCATGTCATTATAATAAGAAGAATGAATGATGTTAGCGGCACGACTGATCAGTTGTTGCTTAGAGCCTTGCATCAAATAGATGGTGTCACCTTCATTTATATCAGTGAACAATTCGATACCGTTACACTCAGTTTCTCTGATCGAATGCGATAACTTGAAATATGGGTAGTCGTAAGAAGAGCCGACCTTTCGGCCTAATGGATAAACTGTCGACTTTTCAAAAATATACCCATCATCACTGCCACCTAAATGAAAATTAGTCCATTCATTATAAACGGTGGTCGCAGGCCTATGGTCGATCTCTAACAATATTCGATTTCTTACTTTGGTGACGGTACCTGAAAATTGAGTCGGCGTATGCCCTGAGCTTAGTGATGAATATATAGATTGCGATGCAAATATGACGGTTAACGATACGCCATTAATAGAGAGCGATTCTTCGTTGAATATGCTCCAATTTCCTGAAACCTGATTGTCTGCTGCGCTACCTCCGACAATAGGCACTTCTGTACCAAATTTCGTATCGATAGCTGCCATTACTTTCTCTTCATTACCTGGAGTGGAATGAAGTAAGATTAAGTCAGGTATCTCACCTTCTCTATTTGCATTTCTAAGTGCTTTGTCGATTGCTCGAAAGGTACTTGCTTCTATAGAGTCAGAAAAGTGCTCAATGCCGGTTCCGTATGCATTGATCCCTGAGTCATAGATGATAAGAACGCCAATGACGGGCCCTGAATGAAATCCAGTTTCTGTCATGATGCCGTGGCAAGTGGTGCATCCGTGGATAGGAGTATTCGGAAGAGCGTCTACCAAATATCGCTGAACAGCGAGTGTGGAATACTCTTCTGTACAGTAGCAAATGAGACAAGCTATTTGTTCTGGGGTCTCAACTCCAGAGAGTAACTCATCTACCGCAATTTTATCGTCTAAGGAATAAGAGACTTTTGATAGAAATTTCATAGATTTCTGAATACTTTATGAATAATCTATTTATAACACTTTTATGCACTAAGTTTTACTGATTTAGTACATATTTCTATCAACAAACTGCGGTAAGAGTGATTTACACGCCCTGTTATTCTTTGGAAATGTTGACCAAATATGTGCCACTCTGTTGTGGAAATGTGATGGTTATTGATGAGGCTTTATCGGTCGTTTTTAACGCCCATTTTGAGGCTTTATTTTCCTCAAGAATTCCGTTCTCATCATAGCTAATGATAAATTTGCCAGTTTTAGATGTTTCGATTAAATAGCCTAGGTTATTGTCCGAAATTAAAACATTATGTTTATCAATAGTAATTTGACAAGGTTTTGAAACTATACAGTTTATCGTCTCGTCTTGGTCGTATGTCACTGTTCTCCAAGTAAATGCCGCTATTAAAATAACCAACATGACGATAATTTGAACAAGCCTGCCTTTTGTTAGCTTTTGTGCCGCCATTATAATCTTTACTCCTTGTTACAAAGTTCAAAGTTTTTAAATAAAAATCCAATTCCAGACCAAGCGTAAGGTTACTACTCTGTCATTGATTTGTTAATTCAAGTATAGTGTCGCGTTGAAAATGCCACTTTTTTTCAAAATCAGCAAGTGGAAATAAAGCCCTGAATAGGCTGAATTTCCTTTTCTAATTTGGGTGGCATTACGACGTGAGTCGTGTTGGAAGTAAAGTGTAGTAAATAAGAAATTGGAAGCATGCAAATGAGCCAAGAAAAGCAGCTTGAACAAAACTACAACTATACGGTCGTCCGTCAATTTACCCTTGTTACAATTTTGTGGGGTATTGTCGGTATGGGCGTTGGTGTTTTGATTGCCGCTCAATTAGTTTGGCCACAGCTAAACTTTGATACGCCGTGGCTGACGTACAGTCGTTTACGTCCCCTGCATACTAATGCGGTTATTTTTGCGTTCGGTACAAGTGCGCTGTTTGCAACATCATATTATGTTGTGCAACGTACCTGTCAGACGCGTCTCTTTGGTGGCCCTCTCGTAGCCTTTACCTTTTGGGGTTGGCAAGCGATTATCCTGTCCGCTGCAATTACTTTACCGTTAGGTTTAACCTCTGGTAAAGAATACGCAGAACTTGAATGGCCAATCGATATTGCTATTACTCTTGTGTGGGTAGCTTATGCGGTCGTGTTCTTCGGAACTATGATTAAGCGTAAGACATCGCACATTTATGTAGCTAACTGGTTCTTCGGAGCCTTCATCATCACGGTTGCCGTGTTGCACATCGTTAACAGCCTGGCTGTTCCTGTATCTGCGTTTAAATCTTACTCGATTTATTCCGGAGCGATCGATGCAATGGTGCAATGGTGGTACGGACACAATGCGGTAGGCTTCCTATTGACAGCTGGTTTCCTAGGTATGATGTATTACTTCGTTCCTAAACAAGCTGGTCGCCCTGTTTACTCTTACCGTTTGTCAATTGTCCACTTCTGGGCTCTTGTGTCTCTGTATATATGGGCTGGTCCTCACCACCTACACTACACTGCACTTCCAGACTGGACTCAGTCTCTAGGTATGGTTATGTCTTTGGTTCTGTTTGCTCCTTCTTGGGGTGGCATGATCAACGGTATTATGACTCTATCTGGCGCGTGGCATAAGCTTCGCTACGACCCAATCCTACGTTTCCTAATCGTTTCTCTATCATTCTACGGCATGTCGACTTTCGAAGGCCCAATGATGGCAATCAAAACGGTTAATGCACTATCTCACTACACGGACTGGACTATCGGTCACGTTCACTCTGGTGCGTTAGGTTGGGTTGCAATGGTTTCAATCGGTTCGGTTTACCACTTGGTTCCTAAACTATTTGGTCAAGAGCGTATGTACTCTGTATCACTAATCAATGTTCACTTCTGGTTAGCAACGATTGGTACAGTTTTCTACATTGTTGCAATGTGGATCTCTGGTGTGATGCAAGGTCTGATGTGGCGTGCAGTTAACTCTGACGGTACATTGACTTACAGCTTCGTAGAATCTGTAGAAGCTTCTTACCCGTTCTACTTTGTACGTTTCTTAGGTGGTTTCATCTTCCTATCAGGTATGTTCTTACTGGCATACAACACGTACAAAACTGTTTCTGCACCTAAAGATAGCCTTAAAGCTATCCCTCAACCGGCTTAAGGAGATTTAGAATGAGCTCAAATTCAAATAATCGCCATGAGTTGGTCGAGAAAAACGTTGGTCTACTAGCGATCTTAATCGTTATCGCAATCAGCTTTGGTGCTTTAGTAGAAATCACCCCGCTTATTTTCCAAAAGCAAACGACTGAACCTGTAGAAAACCTACGCGTTTACTCTGCTCTGGAAATGGAAGGTCGTGATATTTACATTCGTGAAGGTTGTAACGTATGTCACAGCCAAATGATTCGTCCTTTCCGCTCTGAAACTGAACGTTACGGCCACTACTCTGTAGCGGGCGAAAGTGTTTGGGAACATCCATTCCTATGGGGTTCTAAGCGTACTGGTCCAGATCTAGCGCGTGTTGGTGATCGTTACTCTGATGAGTGGCACCGTGTTCACCTTCTAGACCCACGCGAACTTGTTCCTGAATCAAACATGCCTGGTTTCCCATGGCTTGCTGAGAATGTACTTGATGGCAAATTGACTAAGCAGAAGCTTGAACTCTTCCGCAATCAATTTGGTGTTCCTTACACAGACGAACAAATTGCTAACGCTAAACAAGATGTTGAAGGAAAAACAGAGATGGATGCAATCATCGCTTACCTTCAATCGCTTGGCCACGCAATGAAATAAGGAATAATTATGGACATTATTACATTTCAAAGTGTTTGGACTGTTACTGTTTTTGCTTGTTTCATCGGCATCGTTTGGTGGGCATACGGCAAGAATCGTAAAACACGTTTCGACGAAGATGCGAACCTAGTGTTTGCAGACGACGAGCCGGCAACAAGTTCTAAAAATCAAGGAGTGACAAAGTAATGAGTACATTCTGGAGTATCTGGGTTAGTGCGATTACGATTGGTACCCTAATTGGTTGTGCGGTCTTACTTCGTTGGTGTTTTAAAGATAAAACAGGCGTAGAACCAGGTCATGATATGGGCCACGAATACGATGGTATTCGTGAGCTTAATAACCCACTACCTAAATGGTGGACATACCTTTTCGTAAGCACAATTGTGTTTGCAGCTGTTTATCTTGCTCTATACCCAGGCCTTGGCAACTTTAAAGGTCTATTAGGTTGGACGAGTTCAAACCAAACAGTTCGTAGCGTAGAAGAGTCTCGCTCTGCAATCGCTGCAGCTCAAGCTAACAAACAGTTAGATGAGTACGCAAAAGAACTTGATGACGCGAACACTTATTTTGGCGAAGCATTCAAGAAGCTAGCTCATGATGAGAACGGTCTACGTTCTGTTCCTGACATCGCATCTGATGCTGAAGCAATCAAAGTGGGTCAACGTTTGTTCTTACAAAACTGTTCTCAGTGTCATGGTTCTGATGCTCGTGGTCAAAAGGGCTTCCCTAACTTGACTGACGATGCATGGCTATATGGCGGTGAACCACAAGCTATCGTTACTACCATCATGCATGGTCGTGTCGGTCAAATGCCAGCGTGGAAAGACGCACTAGGCGAGCAAGGCGTTAAAGAAGTAGTTAGCTACACTCTTAGCCTTTCTGGTCGTAGCGTGAATGCACGTGAAGCAGAAGCTGGTAAAGCACGTTTCGTTGTGTGTGCTGCGTGTCACGGTACAGATGGTAAGGGTAACCCTGCTGTTGGTGCACCTGACCTAACAGACCGCGATTGGTTGTTTGGCGATTCTCGCGCTGATGTAACTGAAACAGTAATGAACGGCCGTTCTGGCGTAATGCCTGCTTGGAAGGATATTCTAGGCGAGGACAAAGTTCAGCTTGTTGCATCGTACGTGTGGAGCTTAAGTAACTCAGATAATAAGTAACATTTCAATAACAGCCTCTTTCTAAGAGGCTGTCTTTCCTTTATTTTATAAGCCCTTCTTTTTATTCATTTTTGAGATATTTTTTATGGTAAAGCCTTGGTATAAACAGTTTTGGCCGTGGTTCTTAATCGCGTTGCCAGCGACAGTAGTTATTTGGACCATCATGACGGTCATTGTGTTCACACAGAACTCTGTAGACCTAGTGACTGAGGATTACTATAAAAAAGGAAAAGGCATTAATGTCGACATTTCAAAAGTAAACATTGCTAAAGAGCTTGGTCTATCGGCTTCAGTTAATGAGAAAGGTAACTCGGTTATCATTACTCTAGACAAAGGCAAGCTTGACCACTTCCCTGCTATTAGCGCAATGTTCGTGCACAGAACGTTGCCTGACCGTGATTTCACTCAGCTACTGACGGCTGATGCGAGCGGCAACTACACGTTGACTCTGGATCATGAAATGCAAGGTCCATGGTTTATTGAGCTTTCTCCGCATGATTCTGAATGGTTAGTGCAAGGTCGCATGAACTTCCCTATTGATACTCCTACTCAACTAACGAATTAAAGCTTATGTGTGAATCCTGTTATCACTGCGGTGAAGATGTACCAGCGGAAACGGATTTTAAAGTAGAAATCTTAGGGTCGGTTCGACCGATGTGTTGTCCGGGTTGCGAAACCGTAGCCCAGACAATCATAGATAGTGGTTTGGTCTCTTATTACCAATACCGTACTGCTCCTGCTGAAAAAGCAGATTTGGTGCCAGAGCAGCTTCTGGCACTGAGTCATTACGACAATGAAGATGTTCAATTGGAGTTCGTTCGTAACTCTGAAAACACCTCTGAAGTGACATTGTCACTAGAGGGTGTCTCTTGTGCTGCCTGTGCATGGCTTATTGAGAAGCAAGTCTCCTCAAAGCTAGGCGTTGTGAGTATTCGTGTTAATACCACGACTAACCGTGCCCTGCTTAGCTGGGACAACACTCAGGCTAAACTGAGTGAGTTGCTATCCGCGATTCATAGGTTGGGCTACAAAGCCGCACCATTCGAGGCTGACCAACAAGAAGCCGCTTATCATCGCTCGATGAAAAACTACCTTTATCGTCTTGGTGTCGCGGGTTTAGCGACCATGCAAGTCATGATGCTAGCTGTGGCGCTTTATCTCGAAGTTTTTGGCAGCCTTGAGCCGGAATTCAAAAGCTACTTTCGTTGGGTGAGTTTGATCTTCGCAACGCCTGTTCTGCTCTACTCTGCGTTACCGTTCTATATTAACGCTTGGCGTAGCATTAAAGGCCGAACCTTGGGCATGGATGTTCCTGTGTCGATCGCTCTGTTGTTTGCCTATGTTGCGAGTTTAGTGGCAACGGTGACAGAGCAAGGCGAAGTGTTCTTTGAATCTATCTCAATGTTCACCTTCTTCTTGTTGCTTGGTCGTTTCCTTGAGATGCGCGCGCGTCGTAAAGCGGCAGCAGCTAGCGGTAACCTGCTTAAGTTGGTTCCTGCGATGGCGACAACGTTAGACGGTGAACAAGTTCCGGTAAAAACCTTGAAGGTTGGCGATCAGATTCGCGTTCTTCCTGGTGAGCATATTCCTGCGGATGGCAAAGTATTATCTGGCAGAATTCACATTGATGAATCCATGCTGACTGGTGAGTCAATTCATGTGGTTAAGAACGAAGGCGATACCGTCTTTGCTGGCACACTGAATGGTGATGAATCGTTTGAATTAGAAGTGATGACTTCTAAAGCGGATTCGGTGATTTCTAATATCGTTCGCCTTCAAGATGAAGCTCAATTGTCTAAACCTCGCATCGCTGAAATCGCTGATGTGGTAGCGCGATACTTTGTCGCGGTTATCTTAATTATTTCATTCGGTACTTGGCTCTATTGGCATCAAACACGTCCAGAAGACGCATTCTGGATCATGCTTTCAGTGTTAGTGGCGACGTGCCCTTGTGCTCTGTCTCTTGCGACACCGACGGCAATTACGTGTTCAACATCTCGCATGGGTAACTTTGGTATTTTGCTCCGCAAAGGCCACGTGTTTGAAACCTTATGTAAAGTGAACCACTTAATCATTGATAAAACGGGCACGCTGACTGAAGGTGATATTCGTATCAGCAAAGTCGAGACGTTTGCTGACCTTGATAAAGACATATGCCTGCAAGTCGCGGCTAGCTTAGAACAACACGCTAACCACCCTATCGCAAAAGCGTTCAAGACCCATCTTTCAGATGATATCCAAGTAGAGTCGGTGAACAATGTGATTGGTTCGGGCATTACTGGTGAGTGGAATGGGCAAGAAGTTGCGATTGGTAGTAGCGAGTTCATTTTAGGTGAAGCTCAGCCATCTGAAAGTAATGGTATTTACTTGTCGATGGCCGGCCGTCATATTGCTACATTCATTTATGAAGACCCGATTCGTAAAGAAAGTATCGAGTTCATTAAGCAATTCAAAGAAGCGGGAATCAAAACTACGCTGCTGACTGGCGACTCTTTGATTAACGCGAAGCCTGTTGCGGCAGAGATTGGTATTACTGACATTGTTGCTAACGCGAAGCCTGAAGATAAACTGGCGTACCTTAACTCTAGAGACGCTAGTGACATCACCATGATGGTTGGTGATGGCATCAACGATGCGCCTATTCTTGCGGGTGCACACCTTTCGGTTGCGATGGGTGGCGGTACTGATGTTGCGAAAGCCTCAGCGGATATGGTGTTATTGGGCGATAAACTCGATAGATTACTTAAATCACGTACATTGGCGCTTAAAACGCGTAAGATAATCCGTGAAAACTTAGCGTGGTCGTTGGGGTATAACTTACTTATTCTTCCATTGGCCGTAGCGGGTTTGGTGGCTCCATACATTGCCGTTGTTGGCATGTCTGCTAGCTCTATTATTGTTGTGTCTAACTCGTTAAGGCTCTTAAAAGAGCAAGGTAAATAATGGAAAGTTTATACATACTCATTCCAATTGCGATCGTACTTGTGTGCATCGCAGTCGGTATCTTTCTATGGGCCGTTAAGAGTGAGCAGTTTGAAGACCTTGAGCGTCAAGGCCATAACATTCTGTTTGATGAAGACAACCATATTAACGTTGATACCAAGCCTACTACAGCCTCAAAAGAGAGTGACAAGAAACAAGGCTCGACTGAAACACAATCTAACGTAGAAAAAAAGAATGATGACGCCTGATTGGATTGGCGCCTTTGTTGTTGGATTGATCGGCGCAGGCCATTGCATGGGAATGTGTGGTGGTATTGCGTCGCTTCTGTCTATTGGCAACAGTAAACCTTCCCCTGTTATTCCCCTCCTTTATAATCTTGGTCGTCTATTAAGCTATGCCGTGATTGGCGGCGTGATTGGCGGTGCGATTTCTTCGATTGGCCAGTTGAGCGATTTTAATGCCTTGCTTGGTTGGCTTCGTTTATTTGCTGCCGTCTTTATGATTATCTTAGGTTTGTACATCGGTAAATGGTGGTTCGGCTTGCTGTTCTTTGAAAAAGTCGGACAAAAACTATGGCGTTACATCTCTCCTGTAGGTAAATCATTTCTACCATTAAAGCACCCTAGCCATGCTTTACCATTTGGTTTTATCTGGGGCTGGCTTCCATGTGGCCTTGTTTACTCTATGTTGACTTGGGCAGCGGTATCGGGAAGTTGGTACAACGGAGCAGGTATCATGCTGGCGTTTGGCTTAGGGACGCTACCAGCGATGCTTACTGTTGGTATGGGCGCTAATTTTCTAAAAAAACTGCAACAAGCCGACTTATTTCGCCAATTAGGCGCAATTCTAATCCTTATTTACGGTTTTTATACTGGATATATGGCACTGCAGCTCATTATTTATACCGTATAGTCGTTCTTTAAATCCGGTTTTTTTACTACCCAACTGGATAAAGGAATGCTAAAATATTGACGTATATCAAATAGTGAAAGATTGTTATGATTTCTGAAAAGCCTGTGACGAAACGTGTTCAGTCTGGTGGCTGTGCAATCCACTGCCAGGATTGTAGTATTAGCCAGCTCTGTATCCCATTTACTTTGAATGAATCTGAACTTGATCAACTTGATCAGATCATTGAGAGAAAAAAGCCTATTCAAAAAGGCCAAGAGTTATTTAAAGCCGGTGACGAGCTTAAATCTCTGTATGCTATTCGCTCTGGAACGATCAAGAGTTACACGATTACCGAGCAAGGTGATGAGCAGATTACTGCATTCCACCTAGCGGGCGATCTTGTTGGTTTTGATGCGATTACGGGTGACGAACACCCTAGCTTTGCACAAGCACTTGAAACTTCTATGGTGTGTGAAATTCCATACGAGATCCTTGATGACTTATCAGGAAAAATGCCTAAATTGCGTCAGCAAATTATGCGTCTGATGAGTAACGAGATTAAAGGTGACCAAGAAATGATTCTGCTTCTTTCTAAAAAGAACGCGGAAGAGCGTCTTGCTGCATTCCTTTACAACCTTTCTACTCGCTTCTCTCAACGTGGTTTCAGCCCAAGAGAGTTCCGCTTAACGATGACTCGTGGCGACATTGGTAACTACCTTGGTTTGACTGTTGAAACAATCAGCCGTCTATTAGGTCGTTTCCAAAAAGCTGACATCCTGAGCGTTAAAGGCAAATACATCACTATCGAAGATCACGATGCTCTGATGGAACTTGCTGGCGTTTCAAAAGAATAGTTTAGATATCAATGATGTAGTTCAAAAATGAGCTACATCATGTTTCTCCCCTAAAACCTCTTATATTTCTCTTAATCTCTCCATAACTACGCTACATTATTTATATGTTCGGTCTGAAAAGTAGGCTTAGTTATGAGTATCTATAACAAAATTTTAGTTGTCGCAGACATTAATCACGATGAGCAACCTGCTCTAGTTCGTGCTATCCAACTTGCAAAGAAAAGCACCTCAACAAGCCACATCACTTTCTTTTTGTCGATTTACGATTTCTCGTATGAGATGACATCAATGCTTTCTGTTGATGAAAGAGACGCAATGCGCAAAGGTGTGATTCATCAACGCGAAATTTGGATGAATAAAGTCGCGGAACCTTACCTTGATGATTCTATTGAATTTAATGTTCAAGTGGTTTGGCATAACCGCCCTTATGAAGCGATCATTGCAGAGGTATACAGTGGCGGGCATGAGATCTTAATCAAGGGTACGCGCAAGCACGATACCTTAGAGTCTGTGATTTTCACCCCTACAGACTGGCACCTATTGAGAAAGTGCCCTAGCCCAGTGCTCTTAGTTAAAAATGATTTCTGGCCTGACAATGCGAAGATTTATGCTTCGGTACACGTAGGTTCAGAAACAGAAGCTCACCTTGAGCTCAACGATACTATGGTTGATAGATTGCTTGAGATTACGGGGCGTCTGGATGCTGAACCATTCTTAGTGAACGCATACCCGGTTACGCCAGCTAACATTACGATTGAATTGCCTGAGTTTGATCCAATGTCTTACACAGATGCGGTTCGCGGTCATCACTTAACGGCAATGAAAGCACTGCGTCAAAAGCATGGTATGTGCGAAGAGCAAACGGTTGTTGAGCAAGGTTTACCAGAAGATGTGATTCCACGAGTAGCGTCTGAAAATAGCGCCGCTATGGTGATTTTAGGAACGACAGGCCGTACCGGTTTATCTGCCGTGTTTATTGGTAATACCGCCGAGCACGTTATCGATAAGATTAATTGTGACGTTCTGGCTCTTAAGCCATCGGGTTATGTGAGCCCTCTCGATCCTAACCTTGCTAAAGGCTAAAGATTAAAGGTTTAAACGTTCAAGAAGCGACAATCTGAATATGTACTTCAATCTACATATTTACCCCATAAAAAAACGCCTCAAGCATTGCTTGAGGCGTTTTTATTTATCTATACGTTATAGCGATTCTTCGACGAATAAGGCTTAAACGTTGGTGACATCAATGTACAGAGACTCATCGATGTTTGACGACGAGATTTCAGCTTCTTCGAATTCGTATGCTTTGCGCTCTTCAGTACGGTCTAACGGTAAGTTAATGAAATCAAACAACTCGCGGTCTGCCAATTGGCTCGGACTCACGTTCTGAATTGACTTGAAGACCTTCTCAACACGGCCTGGAGTCTGTTTATCCCAATCAATTAGCATCGCTTTGATGTTTTGACGTTGTAGGTTTTCTTGAGAGCCACACAGGTTACACGGAATGATCGGAAACTCTTTGTGCTCCGCGTATTTGATTAGGTCAGTTTCGCGACAGTAAGTCAGAGGGCGGATTACTACGTTACGACCATCGTCAGAACGAAGCTTAGGTGGCATAGCCTTAAGACGAGCTCCGTGGAACATGTTCAGGAACATAGTCTCAACAATGTCGTCTAGGTGGTGACCTAGAGCAATCTTAGTTGCGCCAATCTTCTCTGCAAACGAGTACAAAGTACCGCGACGCAGACGCGAACAAAGGCCACACGTCGTCTTACCTTCTGGCACTTTCTCTTTTACCACTGAGTACGTATCTTTATCTACGATGTAGTAAGGAATGTTCAGAGTTTCAAAGTACTCAGGAAGGATATGCTCAGGGAACCCTGGTTGTTTTTGATCTAGGTTTACTGCCACTACATCAAATTTGATAGGTGCTGCTTCACGTAAACGTAGCAAAATGTCTAGCATCGCAAATGAATCTTTACCGCCACTAATGCACGCCATTACTACATCATTCTCTTCGATCATGTTGTAGTCGACGATGGCATTCCCAACATTTCTTCTTAGAAGTTTCTGAAGCTTGTTGAATTCAAGTGTATCTTTTTTATTTTCGTTTTGGTTCATTGCGACTCTCACACCGTCGTATTACCGACTGTAGATTGCTAGTGGGACTGTTTTAGGGCGTGGATTATACGGATTTTTATTTCAGGTTGAAACAGTAACGGCAGGATAAACAAGCCGAGCAGGAGAAAGATTCTGCCATATCATGCGATCTGCCCTCTAATGGTGAGAAAACACGTCGTAATAAGAGGTAAGAACCAATGATGAAAGAGTGTTGAGATATGTGATTTGGCAAGACCAAAGGCTTAGATTTAAGACTATAAATAAAACCAGCCTGTTCAGAGAAGAACAGGCTGGTTAGTAAAGTCTTAAGCTGAAGAGAAACAAAGAGCTTCAGGCTGTTCGCAATTATTGCGCTGGGATGTAAGGCAAAACTCGAACAGTGGCTTCTGGTAACGTGATACTGTCACTTCCACTGAGCTCAGCTAGCGTGAATTTCGCGCGCCCTTCTTCAATTGGGATTTGCTTACCGTTAGACAGAGCAATGTTGCCTTCAAGCTTGTTATCAAACTCTAACGTCAAGCCTTGGATGTCTGGTGTGAACCAACTAGAGAACATGCCGCTGACGTCTTCTAGCATCGCTTGCATCTGCGGTAACAGGCTTTCTAGCTGTGCAACTTCAACCGTTCCAGCTAAAGGTTCCTGTGTCATGACAACCAGCGAATACGCGCACTCTTGTTCTTGTGTTTGTACAAAGATAAGAGGATTAGCTGAACGTAGGTTTTGATCGACAGGTAGAAGCAGTTCATTGGCTGGAGAGACTTTTAGCTCTTCATAATGTTCTTCCTTCTCCATCCAAGCTTTGCTGATATGACAAGTTGTCTGAGCTTTTTGATCAACAAAGAAGACCGCAACTTTGACATCATCATGCCCTTCTTTGGTGTTGTTTTTAAGCTGTGTGTAGAGCTTGGAATACGTGAACATGTATTCTTGAGCTGAAGCTGGAAGAGAAACCCCAAGGCTGAGTGAGGCTAATAGAGCGAGTGCTGTCTTTTTCATTATTACAATCTTGTCGAAGTTGAGCGTTCATAATTAAAAAGAGCAGCTGTTAGCTGCTCTTTGTGTGATGCCGTTTGGATGATAACTTACTGTCGTGGTTAACCAAACTGAGACCAAATCGAGTTACTTTTTCCAGTATACCTCGTTGTGACGGATCATAGCTTGTAAATCAGTCACATAGTCTGAACCTCGCTCAGAATATTTTAGCAAGCCGTTGGTTAGCTCCGTCGCAGATTCAGTGGTTAACAAATCGTCGCCCTGAGTAGCCAGTTTTGCTCGAATCGCTCTTAAATCGGCATAAGCACGATTACGGTTCAAGTTCATGAAGTAACGATGAACCGATTCTTGGCTTGAAGAGAATGTAGCCACTTCATGCGAACTGCCTTCGTTACGTTGTAGCGGAACCAGACCACAACCTTTGGTGTAACACCAATGTCCGAAATAGTTGTTGGCTTTAGTAGCAAAGCGAGATGTACCCCAAGCCGATTCATTAGCAGCCTGTGTTAATACAAGCGCCTCTGGTAGTACGTTTACGCGACTAAGCATTTCCGTAAGCCAAGCTTGATCTAACCCTGAAGATGGCACTGGTAAGCTGTATAACTTCCCTAGCCTTTTCGCATACGACACGTCTTCTGAATCAATATTCGTAATGCCTGACTCAGAGATCTTGGTTAAAAACGCACGCTCTTTGGTAATTCGCTTGTTCTCGATGTTGATGCTAGGACGGAGGTAAGAAAAGAAGGTCTCTTTTTTCTCGTTCACATCTTCAATTGCAGCAAAATTTGGTCGATCTGAAGCTACGGTCAAATCACCAAACTCACTTGATGTATTTGAACTTTGGTCTGCCGAGCGTCGGCGCTCTTCTTCTTGGTAAATGTGAGGGCCAACCAGTGAGATAGAACCCACGATCGCCAGTGCAGTAACCTTTAGCGCAAGAGATTTACTTGCGCTGCCTTTGACATTATTACGCATCGAACACCTGAGGGTTTTTGTTTTTGTTTTTGTTACCATCGTTACTGCTGTTGTCGCCGTTGCTGCTGTCGTTATTATCGTCATCGTTATTTGGTCGATCTGACGCAATAACTTTTAACTTAATACCAAACATTTCGCGGTAAAGAATGCCTTTCACGTGGAAGAAGAATGGTAAAACGAAGATCAAGCCAATGCCGTACATCATCGCAGCGACGATAAACATCAGCATCACTAATAGATAAATAGATGCAACGGTGAAGATTTTCTTATTTACTGCTCGTAGTGAAAGCAACAGTGATTGCATTGGCGGAACTTTCTTATCACAAATCAATAGGATTGAATGGCTGAAAGCCAGTGAAAAGTAGATAGAAAGAAACGGTAATAGCATCCCAGCGATACCTTGCAGCATTAAACTGAACAAAGTCACCAAGATAACCGGTACGGTAAATTGTAAGCCTTTACCAATATGACGAGTTTTGGTGTGCAAACCTGCAGCGTGGCTCATTGCCATTAGGCTGATGCCCGCATAGATAGGTGCACTCACCACTTCATAGCTAAAGTTAGCGATGAAAATCGATTCAACGATTTGTGGGGTAAATGCCTCAGGGTCGATAACAGCATCTAAAATGACTGCAGGATCACCAAGTTGTAATTTCAATGCGATGTAAAAAATAGCCAGTTGCACGAACATCAATGCAACGATCGCAGGAGAAAACGAAAGAAAGTGACTTACCGTATGTTTCCATGCTTCTTGGAATACAGCCGTTGCTTTGAGCTCATAATCGCCGGAAAGTGCACGGTCGATACTACCGCCCAAATTAAAATCTTTTTCGATGTCGTTGTTCATATTGATACCTAGGTGTGTTCAATTGCTTGAAGCCACCTAACTTATTGATAAAAAATTACCTTCATTATACTCATATGTCGGACACAAACTAAAATATGAATCTGTAACAAGGCTTGCTTTTGCGTCTTAATGGTTAATAATTAGACACTTATTAAGGTGTAAACCCAATAAATAACAGTATGGTAAAGGATGTTTACTTTTACCTGCGAAATTTTTTATCTTCGAATGGTAAAAAATGCTTTGAATTCACGTTTTTGGTGATTATCATGCGCGCCTTAAAAGTGTATAGCAACAGGTCTCAAATAGAACCAAGGTGGAGAAAAACAGACGTTGAACGCTAAAAAATCAGTAGGAAAGCCAGTCGTACAGTTAACTGGCATTAGTAAAAGTTTCGATGGTAAGGAAGTCATCGGCAATCTTGATCTAAACGTAAATCATGGTGAGTTTCTCACGATATTAGGCCCGTCCGGTTGTGGTAAAACCACGGTACTAAGAATGATTGCAGGGTTTGAAACGGCAGATAGTGGTGAAATACTATTAGCCCAACAGAATGTAACCCAAGTTCCTGCTGAACAAAGGCATGTTAACACTGTATTCCAAAGCTATGCCCTATTCCCACATATGACCGTTTTCGACAATGTGGCATTTGGTTTACGCATGCAGAAAGTACCAAACACTGAGATTGAACCTCGTGTCATGGATGCTTTGAAAATGGTGCGCCTAGAACAAATGGCACAACGAAAGCCACACCAGCTATCCGGTGGCCAACAGCAACGTATCGCAATCGCTCGTGCTGTCGTTAATAAGCCTAAGGTTCTTTTGTTGGATGAGTCTCTATCTGCTCTTGATTACAAACTACGTAAACAGATGCAAATCGAACTTAAACAACTGCAACGCCAACTTGGTATCACGTTCATTTTTGTAACGCACGACCAAGAAGAAGCATTGTCCATGTCTGATCGTATTATTGTTATGCGTGATGGTGTGATTGAACAAGACGGAACACCAAGAGAAATCTACGAAGAGCCTAAGAACTTATTTGTTGCTCGTTTCATTGGTGAAATTAACGTATTCGAAGCGACAGCGAAATCTCGTCAAGATGAAAAGCGCATTGTTGCGACAATCGAAGGTGAAGAGTCAATTATCTATCACGATAAAGACGTAACACCGGGTCAAAAACTGCAAGTACTACTTCGCCCTGAAGATCTTCGTATCGAAGAAATTAAAGAGTCGGACCAAAGCGGTATTGTTGGCCACATTGTCGAGCGAACCTACAAAGGCATGACATTAGATTCAGTCGTAGAACTTGAATCAGGTATGCGTGTCATGGTTAGCGAATTCTTCAACGAAGATGACCCTGATGTTGATCACTCACTGGGCCAAAAAGTTGCAGTAACTTGGGTTGAGAGCTGGGAAGTGGTGTTAGAAGATGAGCAAGAAGTTTAATTTACAAAACGCGATTGTTGCTTTAATCACAGGTTGGTTAGTGCTGTTCGTGATGATTCCAAACATCATGATCATCGGTACTAGCTTCTTAACTCGTGATGAAGCGAACTTGATCGAGATGACTTTCACTCTCGACAACTACGTGCGTTTGGCTGACCCGCTGTATTTTAAAGTGTTGATGCACTCTTTCTATATGGCAATTGTCGCAACCCTACTTTGTTTAATTATTGGTTACCCGTTCGCTTACATCGTGGCAAAAATGCCAGCGAAGTGGCGTCCAATCATGTTGTTCCTAGTAATTGTACCATTCTGGACTAACTCTTTGATTCGTACTTACGGATTAAAAGTGGTTCTGGGTACTCAAGGTGTGTTGAACAAAGGCTTGTTGGCGTTAGACATTATCGATAAGCCACTTCGTATTATGTATTCCGAAACGGCAGTAATGATAGGTTTAGTGTATATCCTACTTCCGTTCATGATTTTGCCGTTGTACTCAGCGATCGAAAAGCTAGACGATACTTATTTAGAAGCGGCTAAAGATTTAGGAGCGAACAAACTTCAAACGCTATTGAAGGTTGTTTTACCGCTAACGATGCCAGGCATTATCGGCGGTTGTTTACTTGTATTGCTCCCTGCGCTTGGCATGTTCTACATTTCAGACTTGTTGGGCGGTGCCAAGAACCTATTGATCGGTAACGTCATTAAGAGCCAAGTACTCAATGCTCGTGATTGGCCGTTTGGCGCTGCAACCAGTATTGCGCTGACTACCGCCATGGCCGTGATGCTTTATGCCTACTACCGTGCAGGCAAGTTATTGAATAAGAAAGTGGAGCTAGACTAATGGGTCGCACAGTTAAGTTCAGCTTTATGGCGCTGGTATACGCTTTTCTATACCTACCTATTATCGTATTGATTGCGAACTCATTTAATGCCAATAAATTCGGTATGAAATGGGGTGGCTTTACCACCAAGTGGTATGACGCGCTGATTAACAACGACAGCCTAATGCAGGCTGCGTGGCACTCGATCAACGTAGCGGTGTTCTCAGCAACTGCCGCAACGATCGTCGGAAGTCTGACTGCTGTTGCCCTATTCCGTTACCAATTTAAAGGTAAAGGCATCGTCAATGGCATGTTATTCATCGTGATGATGTCACCAGATATCGTAATGGCGATTTCGCTTCTTGCGCTATTCTTGGTAATGGGTGTGCAACTTGGGTTCTTTACCCTACTTGCAGCGCACATTACTTTCTGTCTGCCGTTTGTTGTTGTCACGGTCTACAGTCGCTTGAATGGCTTTGATGTGAAGATGCTAGAAGCCGCAAAAGACTTAGGTGCAAGTGAATGGACGATTCTAAAACAGATCATCCTGCCTCTTGCTAAGCCAGCGGTTGCTGCGGGTTGGTTATTGAGCTTCACTCTGTCTTTGGACGATGTGATCATCAGCTCTTTTGTTACAGGGCCAACCTACGAAATCTTACCACTGAAGATTTACTCGATGGTTAAAGTCGGTATATCTCCAGAGGTCAATGCCCTAGCAACCGTGATGTTAGTGGTGTCGTTAATACTGGTGATTATTTCTCAGTTGTTAGCGAGAGAGAAAATCAAGTAAGTCTCCTACTCTTTACTGAGACGGACTTGATAAGATTCAAGTTTAACAAAAGTGTTAATCATAAACAGAATGGTAAATTGCCATTCTGTTTTTCTATCTACTGCCTTTAGGCAACGTTTAGTTTGGAGCTAACGTCAATGAAAAAATGGGCTACTCTATTAGCTGGTAGTGCATGTGCGCTTTCAATGTTATCTGCACCATCGTTTGCAAAAGATGACAAAGAATTGGTATTCATGAACTGGGGACCTTACATCAATAGTGAGATCTTAGAACAGTTTACTGATGAAACGGGCATCAAAGTGATTTACTCGACTTACGAGTCGAATGAAACTTTGTATGCAAAATTGAAAACGCACAATAAAGGTTACGACCTTGTGGTTCCTTCAACCTACTTCGTGTCTAAAATGCGCGACGAAGGCATGCTTCAAAAGATCGACAAAACTAAGCTAAACAATTTTGCCAATCTAGATACAAACTACCTAGATAAGCCATACGACCCGAATAACGACTACTCTATTCCACACGTAGTTGCTATTACTGGTTTGGCTGTTAACACAGACATGTACGATCCAGAAGATTTCCAAAGCTGGGCAGATTTATGGAAGCCAGAGCTTGAAGGTCAGCTAATGATGATGGACGACACGCGTGAAGTGTTCCACATCGCACTGCGTAAGTTAGGTTACTCAGGTAACACGACGAACGAGAACGAAATCGACGAAGCCTACGCTGAACTGCGTAAGTTGATGCCAAACGTTCTTGTGTTTAACTCAGATAACCCTGGCGCGCCATACATGTCTGGTGAAGTGGGTCTTGGTATGCTTTGGAACGGTTCTGCTGCTGCAGCGCAAAATGAAGGTCTGCCGATTAAACTGGTTTTTCCTAAAGAAGGCGGCATCGGTTGGGTTGATAACTTTGCTATCAGTTCTGGCGCAGTAAACGTAGAAGCGGCTCATAAGATGATCGACTTCCTACTTCGTCCAGAAATCGCAGAGCAAATTTCTCGTGACACCGGCTACCTAACGGCAGTTAAAGCGTCTAACGAGAAGTTCAAAGACAGCCCTGCTTTGTTCCCATCACAAGAAGACCTTGACCGTGTGGAATGGCAAGCTGCGGTTGGCGATAAGACAGTGAAGTACGAAGATTACTTCATGAAGCTTAAAGCCGGTCAGTAAGCGAGTTCGTTATCTAATTGCTCTGGTCAACAGAGGCTAATAAGTAACTGGTTTACTTAACAAGTCTAGTTAGGTAATCAACAAGTTAAAAATAAGAATATCAATGAATAGGCAGCTTAGGCTGCCTATTTTGTTATATCACTGCTATAATTTAGCGCGATTTTTAGAAATCCATTTACTTTGGGTTCAATACCCAGCTCCAAATCAAACAAATGAACGGAACAGTAATGAAAAAAACACTGTATACCGGCGCATTGTGTGCTGCTACTTTACTTTCTACACCCTCTTTCGCAGCTGACCAAGAACTGTATTTTTACAACTGGTCTGAATATATTCCAAATGAAGTACTAGAAGACTTCACAGAAGAGACTGGCATTAAAGTCTATTACTCAACTTATGAGTCTAACGAAAGCATGTACGCTAAGTTAAAAACTCAAGGCACGGGTTACGACTTAGTAGTTCCTTCTACTTACTTCGTTTCTAAGATGCGTAAAGAAGGCATGCTTCAAGAGCTTGATAAAACTAAGCTAAGCCACTTTGCAGATTTGGATACAAATTACTTAGATAAGCCATTTGACCCAAACAACAACTACTCGATCCCATACATCTGGGGCGCAACGGGTATTGGTATCAACTCAGATATGCTAGACAAGTCTTCAATTAAAAACTGGGGCGATCTGTGGGATACACAATGGGAAGGTCAACTGATGATGATGGATGACTCTCGTGAAGTTTTCCATATCGCACTGTCTAAACTGGGTTACTCTCCAAACACAACGAACCCTGAAGAAATCAAAGAAGCGTACGAAGAACTTCGTAAGCTGATGCCAAACGTATTGGTATTTAACTCAGATTTCCCAGCGAACCCTTACCTAGCGGGTGAAGTGTCTCTTGGTATGCTTTGGAATGGCTCTGCTTACATGGCACGCCAAGAAGGAGCAACGATTGACATTATCTGGCCAGAGAAAGGCACTATTTTCTGGATGGACAGCTTAGCGATTCCATCTGGCGCTAAAAATGTTGAAGCGGCACATAAGATGATCGACTTCCTTCTTCGTCCAGAAAATGCAGCGAAGATTGCGCTAGAGATCGGCTACCCAACTCCAGTTAAAACCGCTTACCCTCTTCTGCCTAAAGAATTTGCTGAAGACAAGAACATTTTCCCTCCACAATCAGTGATGGATAATGGCGTTTGGCAAGACGAAGTTGGTGAAGCGAGCGTTATTTATGACGAGTACTTCCAAAAGCTTAAAGTGAACAACTAAGTTATTGTTAGTTTTTCAGTACAATAAATGAATAAAGCGGCGTAAGCCGCTTTATTTTTATCTAAACTTTTTCAGATTCAGATTCAGATTCAGATTCAGATTCAGATTCAGACTCAGATATGCTTCCTCAACATTATGCCTAGGCCGTTAAAGACCCTTTCTCCGTGCACAACAATTCGTCGACTAGTTTCGGCACCTCGATACTCGCTTTGCCATAACGCTTCTCTTCAAACTCACTCTCAACCGCACTTGGCTCTAAGTTAATCTCTATAGTGTGTGCACCATGCATTCTAGCGTCATGCACAAACCCTGCGGCTGGATACACCACTCCGGACGTACCAATCGAGATAAACAAGTCAGCTTCTTCTAATGCAGAATAGATGTCTCCCATCCTTAGTGGCATTTCACCGAACCAGACAATGTGAGGGCGCATCTGAGCTGGGATCTGACAACAATGGCAAAGTTCACCGGTATGAATGTCGTCTTTGTGCTCTAGAACTTGGTTTGATTCACTGCAGCGTGCTTTAAGAAGCTCACCATGCATGTGAATAATATGACTACTCCCGCCTCTCTCATGCAGGTTGTCGATGTTTTGAGTGATAACGGTAACCTTACCATCAAGCTTGTCTTCAAGCTCTCCTAACGCCTTGTGGGCTGAATTTGGCTGGATGCTTTCGTTTTGCAGTCCGTGGCGACGTTTGTTGTAAAACGCTTGTACCAAGTCAGGATCTTTTGCAAAGCCTTCAGGTGTCGCGACATCTTCGATTTTATGGTTTTCCCATAATCCGTCTTGTGCTCGGAATGTTTGAATCCCCGACTCTGCAGAGATGCCAGCGCCAGTAAGAATTACGATATTTCGATATGGGAAATGCATATAACGTCCTTTTAGATATGTCACTTTGTAACAGCTTAGCACTGTTCAAATTCCAACAATAGTTTTAGGGATTAGACCATAGTCTTAGGCAACTGAATTCATTGGCTATTTGTGACATAACTCGCTTGATAGTTGTGCCCGTGCCTACGCAAACTCTCTGTTTTACCATTCATAGAAACAAAAAAGCGACCGAAGCCGCTTAGTTTTGTTTAACTGTTATGTACTCGATGAGTTTAAAACTCATCGTAGCAACCAGAGTTAGTCTTCGTTGATAGAAGAGATCTTATGGATTGAAAGATCCGCACCGTTGAATTCGTCTTCTTCACTTAATCGTAGGCCTGTTAGTTTGCTTAGCACGCCATAAACAATCAATGCGCCAATTAAAGCCACAGCAATACCAGCGAGTGTACCGACAATTTGAGAAGCAAAGCTTACGCCCCCTAGCCCCCAGAATGTTTGCGATCCGAAGATACCCGCAGCAATGCCACCCCAAGCGCCACATACGCCATGCAGAGGCCACACACCAAGTACATCATCGATCTGTGTTTTGTTTTGCATGTAAGTAAATAGGTAAACAAACAGCGCGCCTGCCACGCCGCCAGTCACTAACGCGCCTAATGGGTGCATTAAGTCTGAACCTGCGCAAATCGCTACTAAGCCAGCCAAAGGGCCGTTATGGATAAAACCTGGGTCATTCTTACCTGCAACAAGCGCCGCAAGAATACCGCCAACCATTGCCATCAGTGAGTTCATCGCCACTAGGCCGCTGATGCCATTTATCGCTTGAGCAGACATCACGTTAAAGCCAAACCAACCTACACATAAGATCCAAGAACCTAACGCTAAGAATGGAATGTTTGATGGTGCAAAGTTAGTGTGTTTACCCGCGCGGATGCGACCTTTACGCATACCAAGGAAGTAAACCGCAACCAATGCAATCCAACCGCCAACACCGTGAACCACAACTGAACCTGCGAAGTCATGGAACCCATAGCCAAACTGGCCTTCTAACCAATCTTGGAAGCCAAAATTACCATTCCAAATGATGCCTTCGAAAAATGGGTAGATGAAACCGACCGTAAACAGTGTTGCAATCAAGATTGGGTAGAAACGTGCACGTTCTGCGATACCACCGGATACAATCGCAGGGATTGCTGCGGCAAAGGTCATTAGGAAGAAAAACTTAACCAGCTCGTATCCATTCCCTTGTGACAAGGTTTCTGCGTCGGCAAAAAAGTGCGCGCCGTAAGCGACCCAATAACCGATAAAGAAGTAAGCAATGGCGGAGACTCCAAAGTCCGAGAGGATCTTAACCAACGCATTAACTTGGTTCTTCTTTCTAACTGTACCGACTTCCAAAAATGCAAAACCAGCATGCATTAAGAAGACCATGATCGAGCCTAGTAATAAAAACAGAGTATCCGAACTCTGCGTCAAGCTCTGTACTGCGCTATGAACTTGGTTAACCGTTTGACTCATTAAAGCTCTCTCCCTTAGCTTTGTCTCAATTGCACTAGAACCGTGCGAATTGATGTCGTAATTAATTAAAGACTCAACAGTAAACGCAAGATGCGTTCCAACTTGGTTACACAAAAAACGTGCAACAGAGTTTGATTTTAAGTTATTGATTCTTTGTGGTTAATTTCTTAGGTGCACTTTATTGGTTCTCAAGGAGAGAAAATATTCGATAACTGATTGCACCAATTGAGGGAATTGCACCATATTGATGCGGTCAATGTAGGGCATTAGATCAGTTACCTAGCGACCATACGACAAAAAGCCCAGTGAAATGAATCACTGGGCTTTTAATGTCTTTCGCTGATTAGAGTTAACTCATCGATAAAGGAGCTATTATCGAGTTTGGTAACCCAAACGACTTACATATAAACGCTTAAAGGTTTGGACCTGTTGTCGGGTTTTGCGGTAGGTTTTGACTTAAACGCTGCATGCCTTGATACATACGAATAAACCAAACCACAATCGCCACACCACCGAATAACATGCCTATATATGGAATGTAGTAAGCGATGTCATCGATAATATGGTTTTGATACCAGTAATCGTTCACACCAATTAACACGCCGTTAGAGGTCGCTACCGTGACGATAAGCACAACAAAGAACGTCAGGTTCAAGAAGAACGAGCGAATCAAGCCGTAGTAATGGGTATCCACGACTTCGCCGTCTTCGCCTTTATCTAAACGATAGCCCGCGTAGATAATGGCAATCACACCAGAGAGAAGACAAGTCAATGGTGTAAAGCAGCTTAGGATGTAAGCAATCCAAATACCCTTATGAGGTTTGTTCATTCTTATTCACCCCTTCCGTTTTCTCTGTTGCTACGTTAGCGCTTCGTTCAACGCCGTTTTTCTCTTGTTCCATCACTTCTTTGTACCAAAGGTCATGGTGTTCTTTAGCCCAGGTTTCATCGACTTCGCCTGTTACCATACCTTCTAGTGCGCCTTCCATACCGAACAAGCCAATATAAATGTGGAACACAAAACCACAGATAAGGATCAAAGCAGCAAGCATGTGAACTAAATTCGAAAGCTCCATATCACGTCGTGTTTGGCCAAAGATTGGGAAATCTAACACCAAGCCACTGATCGCAGCGACACTGCCCATAACGATAAGCAGCCAAAATAGCGCTTTCTCACCCGCGTTCGAAAACTCTGCAGATGGATGAGAACCTTTGTGTTTCCCTACCATACCACCCAGTTTCATGAACCACTGGATATCGACCATCTTGAAGATTGACTTGCGCCACCACTTGATAAGAACAGCCATCAACAGCACATAGAAAATCGGGCCGATGTAGTTGTGGTATTGCTTTGCCAATAGAACGATAAAGCCCCAAAGGTCAGTTGGAATGTACGGCTTTAAAAAGTGCTTGCCGTAAACCAACATCAAACCACTGAACGCGAGCGTTAAGAAAGTAAACGCCATGCTCCAGTGCAACGCACGATCCAGTCGAGACCAACGCTTGATCTTACGGCCAGTTCTTGGCGCACTCAGCATTAATGGGCCAATCACAACGTACATTAGAGTAACGAAAGCAATACTGCCAAAGATAGCGACGGCACCGGCTGGCGACATCCACTTCTCTTTCAATATGTACCACGTTTGACCCGGAGTACTGATCAACACACCGTGCTCAGCCGATTGAGATGTGGTGTAACCTTCCTCACCGTTTCTTACTTGTCGCCAAAAATCAGCGCCAGCAAGTTGTGTGATTTCTCTTTCAGCAGAGCTCGATTGAGTTTGTGATGAGTTCGTCTCAGATGCATGACTCAAAGGAGACAGCATTGTTAGTGCTGCCAACATCGGCAGCACAACAAGGAAGAGACGCTTAAACATTGTAAGCATATGTCTCTCCTAACTAGCTCTTCATCGCATCGTAAGAAAGGTCGTTGCCGTCTGTCCAACCAGCACCTTTCGCACCACGTTCTACAACACGCTGACGGAAGATATCAGAGACTTGTTCAGCATCACCTGCAAGCAGCGCTTTTGTTGAACAAAGCGAAGCACACATTGGTAGCTTGCCTTCAGCAATACGGTTCGCACCGTACTTCTGACGCTCTTCCACAGAACCAGGTTCTGTTTCAGGGCCGCCAGCACAGAAGGTACATTTGTCCATTTTACCGCGCTCACCAAAGGCTTCCTGTTTAGGGAATTGAGGTGCGCCAAACGGACAAGCAAACAAGCAGTAACCACAACCGATACATAGATCTTTATTGTGAAGTACGATGCCGTCTTCTGTATGTTCAAAACAGTCTGCTGGGCAAACTGCCATACAAGGGGCATCAGTACAGTGCATACATGCGACTGAGATAGAGTTTTCACCCGGCTCACCATCGTTCAGTGTCACAACGCGGCGACGTTGAATACCCCATTCCAGAGCATCATCATTTTCGTTCTTACATGCAGTGACACAACCGTTACATTCGATACAACGTTTGGTGTCACAAAGAAATTTCATTCTAGCCATTTTAAGACTCCTTACGCTTTACGAATATTACAAAGGGTTACTTTCGTTTCCTGCATCAACGTGACAGGGTCGTAACCATATGTGGTTGCTGTATTGGCTGCTTCGCCAATAACGTAAGGATCAGTGCCTTCTGGGTACTTAGAACGCAAATCTTCGCCTTCGAACTTACCACCGAAGTGGAACGGCAAGAACGCTAAACCCGGTTTAACACGACGAGTAACCATCGCTTTCACCTTGATACGGCCTTTCTCAGCACCTTCAACCCAAACATCATCGCCATCTTTGAAGCCAATGTCGTTTGCGTCTTTCGGGTTCACTTCAACAAACATCTCTTGTTGAAGTTCTGCTAGCCATGGGTTTGAACGTGTCTCTTCACCACCACCTTCGTACTCAACCAGACGACCAGAAGTCAAAATGATTGGGTATTCAGCAGATTTGTCTTGGTCTTGAATTGACTTGTACAACGTAGGAACACGGAAAATCGCTTCTTTATCGTCCCAAGTTGGGTAATCAGCAACAAGATCACGACGTGGCGTGTAAAGTGGCTCACGGTGTAGAGGTACGCGGTCTGGGAATGTCCAAACAATCGCACGCGCTTTCGCATTACCAAACGGGATACAACCATGCTTGATAGCCACACGTTGGATACCGCCAGAAACGTCAGTCTTCCAGTTTTTACCTTCCGCTGAAGCTTTCTCTTCTGCAGTTAGATCGTCCCACCAACCCAGTTGCTTCAGAAGTTTGTCACTGAATTCTGGGTAACCGTCTTTGATTTCGCTGCCTTTCGAGTAGCTGTCTTCCGCCAAAATACTTTGACCTTCGAACTCTACACCGAAACGAGTACGGAAGTTACCGCCGCCCTCTGCTACCGGTTTAGACGTATCGTAAAGGATATGCGTACCCGGGTGTTTCATTTCTGGGTTGCCCCAACATGGCCACGGCAGACCGTAAGTCTCACCATTTGCAGGGCCACCTTCTGCAGCAAGCGTTGTTTTGTGGAACGTGTGCCAGTTCTGTTGGTGTTCTTTCAAACGCTCAGGGCTTTGACCTGTGTAACCGATCGTCCACATACCCTTGTTGAATTCACGAGTAATGTCTTCGATAAGCGGCTCGTTGTTTTCAACACGGATGTTTTTGAACAGCTGATCAGAGAAACCAAGCTTCTTAGAAAGAAGGTACATGATTTCATGGTCAGGTTTAGATTCGAACAGAGGCTCAACCACTTTGTCACGCCACTGTAGAGAACGGTTTGATGCCGTTACACTGCCGTAGGTTTCAAATTGAGTTGTCGCAGGAAGCAAGTAAACGCCGTCAGTACGATCGTTCATTACTGCTGCAACTGTTGGGTATGGGTCAACGATAACCATCATATCCAGCTTCTGCATCGCCTTCTTCATCTCTGGACCACGAGTCTGAGAGTTCACCGCGTGACCCCAGTAGAACATGGCACGGATGTTTTCGCGCTGACGGATGTTGTCTTTGTTTTCAAGTACACCATCAACCCAACGAGATACAGGAATACCTGCACTGTTCATTGGTTTTTGACCGCCGTATGCGTTGTCGTCAAAGCGTCCCTTGACCCAATCAAAGTCAACTTCCCAGACTTTAGACCAGTGGCGCCAAGAACCTTCAGACAAGCCGTAGTAGCCTGGTAGTGTGTCAGACAGTACGCCAAGGTCCGTTGCGCCTTGTACGTTATCGTGTCCACGGAAAATGTTTGCACCGCCGCCTGATTTACCGATGTTACCGAGCGCTAGCTCAAGTACACAGTAAGCACGAGTGTTGTTGTTACCAGTAGTATGTTGAGTACCACCCATACACCAAACAATACAACCCGGACGGTTTTCAGAAAGTAGTTTCGCAGTTTGGTAAACGTCTTCTTCGCTTACACCAGTCACACGCTCAACTTCTGCTGGGTTCCATTTCGCCACTTCTTCACGGATTTCTTCCATGCCGAATACACGTTGGCGAATGAACTCTTTGTCTTCCCATTGGTTTCCAAATACATGCCATAAGATGCCCCAAATGAAGGCAACATCTGAACCCGGACGAAGAGAAACATAGTGATCAGATTTCGCAGCAGTACGCGTACGACGAGGATCCGCAACCACGATCTTACAGTTGTTCTTCTCTTTCGCGATCAGGATGTGTTGCATCGCAACCGGGTGAGCTTCTGCAGGGTTCGAGCCAATGAACAGCATCGACTTACAGTTGTGCATGTCATTGAACGAGTTTGTCATCGCACCGTAACCCCAAGTGTTTGCAACACCCGCTACTGTGGTTGAGTGACAAATACGCGCTTGGTGGTCAACGTTGTTTGTTCCCCACAAAGACGCCATCTTACGGAATGCGTAAGCTTGCTCGTTACTGTGTTTTGCACTACCTAGGAAGTAAACCGAATCAGGGCCAGACTCTTTACGAAGTTCTAGCGCCTTGTTACCGATCTCTTCAATCGCTTGTTCCCAAGAAAGCTTCTTCCACTTACCGCCTTCCAATTTCATTGGGTACTTAAGACGACGTTCACCGTGGCCATGCTCACGCAGTGCTGCACCTTTCGCACAGTGTCCACCAGCGTTAAATGGGTGATCGAAAGCAGGCTCTTGACCCGTCCATACACCATTTTGAACTTCAGCGTAGATACCACAACCTACAGAACAGTGAGAACAGATAGTACGTTTTACTTCTGTTTTCGCTTCTGGGTCGACCGATTTAGCCTGTGCTTTCTTCATCATGCCCGGTGCGAATAGACTTGCGCCTACAACCGCGCCACCAGCAGCAAGTGAAGTGTTTTTCATGAAGGCGCGACGAGACACACCTAGCTGATTGGTTTCTTTGCTCACACTATCGGAGCGTTTGACAAGTTTCATCCGTTATCTCCTAAAGTGTATCGTAGTAATCGCGAATATGTTGCGTTTCACGATAGCCCGTCTTCTTCACGTCTTTTTCAGGCATTTCAACCGTTTCTGAAGCGGTTGCCACTTTGGTTGTACCAGCGACAACGGCACCAGCAACGGCTGCAGTCGTTAAACCTTTGAGTAAGTCTCTACGGCTTGTATCTATTTCTTTATTATCTTTCATCATTGCTTCCTTACCTTGCGGTAGATCTTTTTGGAGGCTTCATGCCCCTCTATCGATATAATCGCGTACTGCTCGATTACTCGTAATCAGTGACGTTTTTCACATCAATCTTTAATTTGTGTTTACTGCTTTTTGTATTCACGCTGAAACGAACCTGCTCCAACGTTAAGAATGCTTCACATAGCTGAGCTGCAGATTTGTAGAAGTTTGCACTCTCTGCTGCTTCAAGCTGACGTGTAAAAGAGTTAAACCAAGGCCCGATATGTTTATTGAAAACGGCTTGTTGTAGCGCGTCTTCTTCATCGGTTAGCATCGCCATTACTTCACAAAGAGCCGCGATATGATCTTCAGGCTCTTTAACCTGCTCATCACGCTCAATGCCAAGCAATTCAAGATCGTGACGGATCTCAGCTAATGGTTTTTCCATCATCGATCCTGTTCTGTGCCAAGATCCAAATGGAACAATCTCTCCGCGGCCAATGCCAATGAAAAGATTCTGATATTCATCTTCTAGTGCTTCGCGGTTTGATTCGGTTGCTGCTTGTTGAATCGCAATCCAAGCCCTTTGCATTGCACTCTCAGACGCTTCAATATCCAGCGTCTTTAGAAAGTCGATCACCTCTTCAGAAGGTGCGCTACGAAACAATGCAGAAAGAACCAGATAGATTTCAGTTCTTAGTGTCTGTTCTTGATCTAAATGAGTATCCAAGTCCAACTCCTAGTATTTCAATTGTTTCAATGGGTCTTGAGCCATTGAATCGAACATGTCTACCACACGGCAGTCTTCACACATCGCAATACGATTAATTGCTGTCTCATCTGAGAAATGAGAGTGACCGCGTAACTTATTTTGTAGCATGTCAATCATAGACTGTGGTGCGAATGGCTTATGACAACGTAAACATTCCGCAGCTTTCTCTTCATGAATCACAACCGCTTGTTGACGCTCTTCTTTCACCCAATTCATACGAGGAGTCAGAGTAAGAACATTCTCAGGACAGGCCTTTTCACACAGACCACATTGAATACAGTCTTGTTCTACAAATTTAAGCGATGGAGACGCACCGTCGGTATGCAGAGCACGTGTTGGACACACAGCCACACAACTCATACACAAAGTACAATCTTTGCTTTCACACGAAACCGTGCCGTATGGCGCATTCGAAGGAAGCTCGACAATGTTTTCAACCGGAATACGAGATGAAGACATCGCATCAAGTGCTGTGAATAAACGTTGACGCTTATTGCCTTGAAGATCGCCAAGTGCAAGGTCGAACGAATCAACACATAGTGTCGGAGGGCCTTCGCGAAGCGATTCTAGGTAAAGGATATCGATGGTTTCTTTCGGAATACCAATCTGGTCAAGAAGCTCTTGAGCGATCCCGACTTCGTTATTCAGAACGCGAATGATGGTTTCTGGCATAAAGCGAGAAGCTGCAAACAGAACCTGAGTCGCGCCATTCACTAGAGCTGCAAACCACGTATCAATACCAATAGATGGTAGTTCTTCCACCACAATCGGAATCACGTTATCTGGCAGTGCTTTAAGTGCCATCACATTGTAGGTTTCATGACGTGAGCTACAGATAAGCACTATAGGATCAAGACCGCCCGCTTGCTCGTAATTCGCTAGCGTACGTTCAATGAATTTTTGGGTATCGTCAGGGTTTGGAAGCGCATAGGTAATTGCTTCTGTAGGACAGCTCGTTGCACAAGTACCCACGCCTTGACATAGATAAGGGTTAATCTCAATCTTGTGACCTGTCTTATCTGAACCTTCACTTGAAAGAGCACCAGCAGGACAAGCGTCAACACAACGCTCACAGCCTTTAACGCCACGAGAACTGTGTGCACATAGGTCAGTGTCTAGACGGAAGAACTTAGGCTTATCGAACGTGCCCATTAGCGTTGGAATCTCTTCTAACGCTTCAGCCAATTTTGGATAACCGCGCCCTACTGGGTAATAACCAGGAACAGGGACTTCTTCAGTCATGCAACTATTCAGGCAAAGGTCTAAAACCACATCGAAACAATCGTGATTAATAGCCACTTTTGCCAAGTTACTTGATGTACCTTTGCTTTCAATCAGAACTTCAAACGTGCCAAGGAAACCGGATACTTGAACCGAATTTGCGAAATACAGTTCTGGGTTAGTTCCCTTTTCTCCATCTGTAGAAAGTAAAGTTAGACTCGTCAGCTGAGGTAGTTGCGCAGCCGCACTCTCAATGATCTTTGTTGGACCAATGATGAGTGTATTTCCCCCGCTCTCATAACTTACTGTCGGTGGAATTAGGTTTGTTAACTCAACTGTATTTTCAAATGCATACAGTCTTGCTTTAGCGTTATTTGAAGTTGCTTGTTCTAATAATTGTTTAAGCATTGCTCAGTTCCATCTTTGGACATGGATAATCTGTTCAATCTTCATTGTAGTTAGCGTTAGAGAACTTGCTGAGTAATCGGTTAACAACTAATGATTTCATTAGCTATTCATTATCTAGTCAACCTTACTCTGGCTATCTACAAAAAAGTCGATAATGAACGATATTTAGCAAATGCCATGCCAATTTAATAATTCATTATTTTCAATGAATTAGCCTGTTTTTTAGTTTGTTAAGCTTACAAAAAAGCCGCTTGGGACATTTTGTCGCAAGCGGCTCATTGAGTGTTTAGTCAAAATGTACCTATTCTTTGTGTGGTATATTTTGTCCCATCTCTTTTAGGTCATCTTCGTTAGTCTCAGTATCACTATTGCTGACCACTGTGTTTTTATACAGTTCTTTTTCTTCCCCCGCAATTTCGTCACTTTTACTAAGTTCTGGTTCGGTTTCTTCGGCTTCATTAATAGAGTCATCAACCTCATCAATCAAAGTTTCTTCTTCATTATCAGCGACTTGTTCAGGTTCGTTTACTGTGTCTTCTTCTGTCTTGTCTTTTACCCAATCGCGAAGAGTTTCTGCAACACCTTCAGAAAGAGTCTTTAAATTACTGTAATCGTCGTCGTAATCGTCTAAGCCATCACGCACGTTAAACTCCTCTGAGAGGAATAATTTACGTAATGCGGCTTTTTTTACGCTTTCTGAGGCTTCCGACACTAATAATTGAGCAACAGACAAATCTTCAGTGGCTTCTGGTTCTGGATCTTGAACGTCAGCAGCGTGAACTTCTTCATTGGTTTCTAAAGCGTCACTCTCTAAAGACTGAGGCGCTGCTGCTTCCATTTCAGACGAAAGATCAGCAGGCGAAATCTCAGAAGATGAAGAATCAGAAGAAGTGAGTTCTGGTGCTTCCAGTGTTTGCTCTACTTCCAAAGGTTCGTCAGTGGATCCATCAAGCTTTCGTTGAGACCAACGGCTAAAGAAGTTAGTTGCCATTTGATCTACCCGCACCTTTACGTTTCTTACGTCTTGCTTCTAGCAACTCACCATGACGGCCGATGAAGGCTTCCATCCAAGCCTGTACGGGCAAAGGAATATCGTAAGACAACACTTGATTGTCTCCATCCATATACTGCCCTGCGACCGACTGAGAAGCTGTCAGCAATTGAATAACGGGCTCAACACCTGAATCAACGTTATCCATCACTAAGAATAGTTTGGGTTGTTGGGAGCTTAAATTGAAACGGTAGTCAGTACGCTCGTCTTTGTGTAATTGAAGTAAACAAACGTCTGGGGCGTCATCTTTTGGCGACAGTTCAAACCCCATCAATTCCCATTGAGTGGTTACCCAGATACCTGTTTTGATCTCTTTCTCTATTCTTTGGACACCTATTGGCCAAGCTGCTTCTGTTTTTTCATATTGTTCTTTGAATTCTTTTATCTCAGACATACTTCACCCAATTGATTTTCTTTGGTCTGAATGTGCTTAGGACATTTTGTACTTAGCTCAATCATATAAGCGCTATAAAGCAATAAACACGCCAATACATGTTAACTTTTACCATCTTACATGATGGCTTTCGTTATTAAGTCGTATCTATAACGGTAGTCGATACACGTAAATTCAGACAACTCCACTCGGTGAACTCTCATATTTTGCGCTATTTTAATCGAATGCTTCATGTTTTCCTGAATACCCGTTATTTTGGAATAAGATTTGCTTTAAGCATGAGTTAAAGAATCGATTAACAGGATCGGCGTTAGACCCTCTTGTTACAACCCTATCTCATTAAGTAGGAAGTGATTGTGGTAAAACCAAACATAATAAAAACTAGCGAAAACCCACTTCAAACAATCGAAGTTGAAGTGTTTGATGAATATGGTGAGAAGCTAACCAAACAGATCGCTTGTGAACGCCCTCTTACCGTCATGTTGAACTGGAAAGAGATCGTAACCCTGATGACGCTCGGCTCACGCCCTGAATCTTTAGTCTTGGGTTATTTGAAGAACCAAAGCTTCCTTTCTGACCCTGAAGCGGTTGAATCTATCATCATTGATTGGGAAACCAGCTCTGCAGCGGTCATCACCAATGAAGATACGAGCCAGCTTGAGCAAGCGCTTAAGAAGAAGACGGTGACCTCTGGCTGTGGTCAGGGCACCATGTTTGGTAACGTGATGAAGCAGTTGGAAGATTACCAAGTGCCTCAAACCAAGATTAAGCAATCTGAAATTTACACCGCTCTAGAAGCACTGACTCATTACAACGACACCTACAAGAAAGCTGGCGCGGTACATGGTTGCGCAGTTTGCAAAGACGACAAAGTTCTATCGTTTGTTGAAGATGTTGGCCGTCACAATGCGGTAGATACGTTGGCTGGTGAGATGTGGCTTAACAAAGAGTCTGGTGAAGATAAGATTTTTTATACTACTGGCCGCCTGACTTCTGAAATGGTCATCAAAGTGGCTCAGATGGGTATTCCTGTTCTGTTATCACGTTCAGGCGTAACGCAAATGGGATTAGATTTGGCTCAGCAATTTGGTATCACAACCATTGCTCGCGCTAAAGGCCTGCGTTTCCAAGTGTTCACTGGCGCAGAGAAGATTGAATTCGATGTAAAAGGTGACCAGTAAACGATCATTCGTTTTAGACATTGGTTATCTATTAGAATTAAGGTGCAAGTGTAAGCTTGCACCTTAATTCCACCTTTCTTCTCGTTCCAAACTCCTAATCTCCCCCCCTATTTCTCAAGTACATTTCCCTTTTCAAAACGACTTCGATCTTTTCGTTTGGTTTTACTGAACGTTATTTTCAAATTAACTAGATATACCGAACGTTAACAATTCTTTATCTTGTGTTCCGTGAACAGGACGAAGCACGCACTTATTGTGCTGCTTGGAAAAAGCTTCACTTCTTTGAATGCTCACTTCGAAGAAAACACATAAGAAACAAATAATTGGATAACAATATGAAACAGCCTTTAAAAGCTCTAGCAATCGCTCTTGGACTGACCTTGGGCGCCAACTGTCACGCAATTGAACTTAAGCCAGTCGATACGGATTTTACGCTACAAATTCTGGGTTCTGGCGGTCCTATCTCGGATGACCTACGTGCATCATCCGGTGAAATCGTATGGTGGAAAGGCAAATCACGAATCATGATTGATGCCGGCGGAGGCGTTTACCTACGTTTTGGTCAAGCGGGTGCAAAACTTGAAGACCTAGATTTCATGGGTATCACTCACTTCCATACCGATCACGTTAATGATTTGCCTGCTCTTCTTAAAGGTGGCTACTTCTTTGAACGTGACAAGGCATTGGAGATTTCAGGTCCAACCGCAGGTTCTGCATTCCCAAGCCTTAACGGTTACTTCGCAGCGAATTTTGACCCAGACCATGGCGCATACGCTTACCTTGCTGGCTTATACGATGGAACCGATGGCCTATTCCCAGTCAATCTTACCGATGTTGACTATCAGTCCACAGAGCCAACCGTCGTTTACGAAAAAGATGGTTTGAAGATCACTGCTCTGGGTATTCCTCATGGTGATGTGCCTTGTCTCGCTTACCGAATCGAAAGTGAAGAAGGCGTGATGGTGATTTCAGCTGACCAAAATGGTAGCAACCCTGCGTTCTTAGACTTCGCTCGTGGCGCCGACATCATGATGATGCCAATGGCGATTCATGAACAAGCCGATGGTGTTTCTACATTCATGCACGCCAAGCCTTCTGTCATCGGTGAAATTGCTAAAGAGATCAATCCAAAAATGTTGGTACTTAACCACTGGATGGGTCTAGGCCTTAAGCGCAAATCTGAATCGATCAAAATCGTACGCGAATACTACGACGGGCCAATCATGTCTGGTCGTGATTTGGCTAGTTTCCCTATGTCTGCTGTAAAGGAGAAATAATATGAACAACAAAATCGCCCTATCAATCGCGATCACGTCTGTGATTAGTCTTAACTCTGCAATGGCGTTTGCTGATGCACCTGCCGAAGCGCCTGTTGAAGCGAAACAATCTTCAGGACACGGAGGTAAATGTGCCGCGGGTAAATGTGGTACAGAAAAACGCTTCGAAAAAGCGGAACTGACAAGCAACCCTCAAGACCGTTTAGTGCGTGCACGTGATGGGAAATGTGGCTTAACGGCTGAAGGTATCTCGCCAAGTAAAGAGCGCATCTTAATGGCGAATAGCAAGGTGACAGGTGGTGTATGTGGCCAGTAGAAACGCATAACACTCATGCTATAAAAACTAAAGCTTTAAAAACTAGAGCTTCAGCATCAAACGACCGAGCTCCTAAAAGCAGAGAGTTAAACCATAAAGTGCGAATGATTCAGAATACAGACAAAGGCATTGGGCTACGCAGTGAGCATATTGAACTGCTCGCTCGTTCCCCAAAGCACCCTGATATCGATTTTCTGGAGTTGGCTCCCGAGAACTGGATGAGCTTAGGCGGACTTAAGCGCGAACAACTACAGGATATAGCGAAGCAATACCCTTTGATCGCACACGGTTTGAGCTTATCCATTGGAGATTGTCAGCCGCTTAATACGAAGTTTGTTCGTCAGGTTGGTCAATTTCTCGATGAACTGAATATTCAGGTATACAGCGAACACTTGAGTTTCTCTCGAGACAGCCAAGGGTATCTGTATGAACTGTTACCTTTGCCACGCCGTGCAGAAAACATCGGCTATCTAGCGGACAGAATCAAGCAAGTCCAAGACATCATTCAACGTCCTTTGGTCATGGAGAACATCTCTTATTACCACAATTACGGAGATGAGATGCCAGAGGGCGATTTTATCGCTGAAATAGCAAAGCGCAGTGGTTGTGAGTTGTTGGTCGATATCAACAATCTTTATGTGAACAGTCAGAACCACCACTTTGATGCGGCTGAAATGCTTAAGGCTTTACCAAGTGATGCTATTCGCTATTACCACATTGCTGGGCATTTGGTTGAGAGTGACAGATCGGTTGCAGGTAACACAGCGATTGAAAGTAACAAGTCGCTACTTGATACCCACGGTATGGAAGTACAGCAAGAGGTTATCGACTTGGCGCGTTATGTGTTCGATCTTCATGGCAGCAAACCGTTGTTACTTGAAAGAGACAACAACGTACCTCCTTTGGTTGTGCTTAGTGAAGAGTTACGAACAGTGCATCGTCAGGTATTGAACGCAGGTGTTGCTCATCGTCCAATGAATCAGGAGTTGGTTTATGCATAACCCTCCTAGCATGATGATCACTCAAACGCAGGCGTTAACCGCATTGATACGTTCGCCACTTGAAGACAACGCAGTGTGTCGATACAGCGAGTTCATTAGAGACAACGTATTTGGTGTATTGAACAACACATTCCCGCTGTTTTGTCAGCAAGTCGACCAAGACCAACTACTGATGTTAGTTGATGAGTTTGTTGTCGTGCATTACGCCTCAGAGCCAGAATTTCATCACATAGCAACTGAGTTTGTCAGCTTTGTTCAACGTCGAACTCAACCAATGTACATCTCTAGCTTAACTGCAGCACATGAACTTACAGACGATCAACTGGCGGTGTTGGAGTACGAATGGTGTGCCTTTTGCGTTGAGATTGATTCTTCAAAGCAAGTTCTGCCTTTGTCGCGGACGCGTGACTTTCACATCGATGAACGACAGCTTCAATTGGGTATGTTAGTCAACAGTACGATGAAGCTCGTGCAGGTACCTTTCATTATTCATGGTGAGTCGCTGACGTTTCTAACACAAAGGCGGTATCCCGTTTATTACGCGATTTATCGCGACTCTGACCAACGCGTCAACACGATAAAACTAAGAGAAATTGATGTTGCGATTATCCAAATAATCCAACAACAACCAAATCGTTCTTTAGCCGATATAAAACAAATAATTGCTCAACAATTGGCGAGATTCGAATTTATTAATTGGGTCGAACACTTCAGTGAAATTGAACTGATTGGCGTTCACTCTTTAGGAGAAAAATTATGATTAAGTCAGCCCTCAGCTGGTACGACGCAATTGTCGACAAATGCAAACAATACGATTACTTAGTACTACTGTCAGTACGTCTCTATTTGATTCCGGTTATTTATGTCGGTGCACGCTCTAAAGTGCTGGGCTTCTCGGGAACTGTGGCATGGTTTGGTGCCTCTGCAGCCGATGGTGGCCTTAATCTTCCCTTCCCAGAGTTATTGGCATTCCTAGCGGCAGCGACCGAAGTATTGGGTTGTATCTGTATCGCGTTAGGTCTGTTTACTCGCTTTATATCAATTCCAATGATTTTCATGATGAGCGTCGCGAGTGCAATGGTTCACTGGAAACACGGTTGGGATGCGATTGCGACTGGCGATATGGAAGCAACCATTCGACTTAATGGCTTCATCGAGTGGCTCTCGGTTAACTTCCCTGGTCGATACAACTACATAACTGAACTTGGCGACCCGGTAATGCTGAACAACGGTATGGAGTTCGCAGGCACCTACTTCGTGATGTTACTGGTATTGCTTGTTTATGGTGGTGGTCGTTACGTGAGTGCAGATTACTGGCTACGTAAACAGTTCTCTAAAAAACAAAACAAAGCACTTCGTTGGTAATAGATTCTTTTCACACAGTTACATGTAAAACCTTTAATTAGTTCTCTCTAATTATCATCTTATTTTCCATTGTCTTACCCGTCACACTCGTGGCGGGAAGGAGTTTTTATGCTTACAGATGTCGTTGATCTGTCGCGGTTTCAATTCGCAAGTACCGCTCTTTATCACTTTATATTCGTCCCCCTAACTATAGGCCTCTCGTTCTTGCTCGCAGTGATGGAATCGCTGTATGTCATGACCAACAAAACCATCTACAAGGACATGACCAAGTTCTGGGGTAAATTGTTTGGTATTAACTTTGCTGTCGGTGTTGCTACCGGCCTAACCATGGAATTCCAGTTCGGCACCAACTGGGCTTATTACTCGCATTACGTAGGCGATATCTTTGGCGCACCGCTTGCCATTGAAGCGCTTGTTGCGTTTTTCTTGGAATCAACCTTAGTGGGTATGTTCTTCTTCGGTTGGGACAAGCTCTCTAAGCGTCAGCACTTATCGGTAACGTGGTTAACAGCGTTGGGTTCGAACTTCTCTGGCCTGTGGATTCTGATGGCCAATGGCTGGATGCAAAACCCAGTGGGCGCAGAGTTTAACTTCGAAACAATGCGTATGGAGATGACAGACTTTGTCGAAGTGATCTTCAACCCAGTGACTCAAGTGAAGTTCGTGCATACCGTTGCGGCAGGTTATACAACCGGCGCGCTATTTATTATGGGTATCAGTGCTTACTACATGCTTAAAGGCCGTGATTTACCGTTCGCTCGTCGTTCATTTGCAGTCGCAAGTGCTTTTGGCATGGCTGCGATTGTGTCGACAGTAATGCTCGGCGATGAATCTGGTTATGAGTTGGGCGATGTTCAGCAGGTGAAGCTAGCGGCTATCGAAGCTGAATGGCAGACCGAAGAAGCCCCTGCCTCATTCACACTGTTCGGTTTCCCAAACCAAGAAACCATGGAGACGGACTACGCGATTAAGATCCCATACGTGATGGGTATTATCGCAACGCGTTCTTTGGATACGCCAGTTGTCGGGATTCATGATTTATTGGCAAAGAATGAAGAACGTGTTCGCAGCGGCATCTTAGCTTATGGACTATTAGAAAAACTGCGTTCTGGTGATAAATCACAACAAAATATCGATGACTTTGAATTGGTTAAACATGATCTTGGTTATGGATTACTGGTTAAGAAATACAGCGACAACGTGGTGGATGCAACAGAACAACAGATCAAACAAGCAGCCAAAGACACAATCCCAACGGTAGCCCCGCTATTCTGGAGTTTCCGCATCATGGTGGTGTGTGGCGTCTTAATGTTCGCCATTATTGGTCTTTCATTCGTACAAATTTGTCGCCGTAAGATTGGTACCAATCGTTGGTTACTGAAAGCAACGATATGCGCGATTCCACTTCCTTGGATTGCTTGTGAAGCCGGTTGGTTTGTTGCGGAATATGGCCGTCAACCATGGGCAATTGGTGAGATTCTACCAGTCAATATGGCGGCTTCTGATCTACCCGCTTCAAGTCTGTGGATCTCTATCGGCTTGGTTTATTTGTTCTACACCGCGTTCTTGATTATAGAAATGTTCTTGATGGTTAAGTTTGCGAAAATGGGCCCGAGCGCACTGAAGACTGGTCGCTATCATCATGAGCGATCAAACCAAGATCTTGCTATTACAGGTGAGCAATGCGCACCGAGCAAGCTAGATAAAACTATCGATCTTCATTAAGGAATTCAGATGTTTGATTACGAAAATCTTCGCCTGTTTACATGGGCAGTTATTGGCGTGTTGTTGATCGGTTTTATCATTACCGATGGATTCGACATGGGCGTTGCGGCGTTGCTCCCAGTTCTAGGAAAGTCAGAAGTTGATCGACGAATCATGATTAACTCGATTGCCCCTCACTGGGACGGTAACCAAGTATGGTTAGTTACCGCGGGTGGCGCTATCTTCGCGATTTGGCCTGCAATCTACGCGGCTGCATTCTCCGGGTTCTATTTAGCCATGATTTTAGTGTTGGCGACCTTGTGGTTAAGACCACTCGGTATGGATTACCGCGCTAAGATCGACAACCCGCAATGGAAGAAAGCCTGTGATATTGCACTTATCGTCAGTGGCTTCATTCCTCCGGTTATCTTTGGTGTTGGTTTCGGTAACTTGATGATTGGTGTTCCGTATGAATTTAACGAATTGCTAATGATGTCATACCAAGGTGGTTTCTGGGATCTATTAACGCCCTTCCCACTGCTATGTGGCTTGGTAAGCTTGGCGATGGTTGTCACGCAAGGCGCGGCATTCCTACAGATGAAAACGACGGGTGATTTAAAACAACGTGCGCAGAAAGTGATCGTATGTATGGCGCTTGTGACTGTAGGTCTGTTTATTGTTGGTGGGCTATACGCATATACACTTCCGGGTTATCTGATTACTAGCCCAGTTGTGACCGATGGTGTTTCAAACCCATTATTAAAGCATGTAGTGAAGTTTGATGACTTACTGCTACATAACTACGAAAACTACCCGATACTTTTGGCAATTCCTGCGCTAGGTATCATCGGAATGCTGAGTTGTGCCGTGATGACTCGACTTAACCGCGCTGGTTTGGCCTTCGCTTCTTCGAGCTTATCAATAGCAAGCATCATAACAACAGCGGGCGTTGCCCTATTCCCAATGATCATGCCGTCTAGCTTGATGCCTTCGCATAGCTTAACGCTGTGGGACGGAACATCGAGTGAGTTAACACTGAGCATTATCTCGGTTGTCGCAGTTATCGTGGTGCCAATTATTTTGGGTTACACAATCTGGTGTTACTACAAAATGTTCGGTCGATTAGATAGCCAATACATTCACGATAACAGTTCGTCACTGTATTAATTAGAGATGAAATAGGAGGATAACCTATGTGGTATTTATGTTGGGTACTGGGCGTATTACTCGCCTGCGCGTTTGGAATTATTAATGCGCTATGGCTAGAACACACCGACTTTCTCGATGAACAAAACTGAACGGTAAATTCAGTAATAAGTGTTAACTAAACAATAAGCTAACTCACTTAAAAGCCTTCATTAAATGCGATGCCTACGATCTCAAAGATCACCGACATTCGTGTTAATGAGGGCTTTCTTATTCATGCCTTGTTCTATATGAGTTCTATGTATCTAAGCTTTTTTGTATCGTAGCCTTTGCTACCAATGAACCTTGCTTTAACAACCTTATAAGCTATTAGTTACATATTCATCATTTTAATGAATCTATTAATTACAAAACAAAGATGAATATTAACGTCACTGGCTTAAAGGGAATTAACCATGAGTAATCCATCGGAACCTCAGCGTCATTCGCTGTCTCTTTCAATACGCAGTAAATTCATTCTAATCAACCTCACCCTGTTTGTTTCAGTCTTTATCTATGCCATCTACGAGCAGTTTAGCTTAGATAAGCTTGAATCTTTGGAACGTGCTGCTACTGAAAATTTGAGGAGCTCTGTTGACCTACTCACGCTGAGGCGACACGAAAAAGATTTCTTATCTCGCCACGATAACAAATACGCAGAACGCTTCGACAAAACCGCCAACACTCTGAATCAACGATTGGTGACTTTGAACCAAACTCTAGCTTCACACGAGCTTCACCTGTCTGACCAAATGGCACAGATTTCGGACACTCTTCATCAATATCAAAAGCAGTTTCACCAAATTGTCGAACAAGTAAATAACATTGAACGTACGACCGCGCCCTTAGGTTTTGTCGCTATGTTAGATGGAAAACGAACCGCGTTAAAATCAGCGATCGAATCTGAATCGAGTTTGGCTTTAGAGCTTGCGCTATTGGAGTTGATTGAAAAAGACTTCCATTATCTCGCTCATATCAATGACCAAACACATATGGCGCTAGATGATGCTCTTAAAGAGTTTGAACCCTACTCTCAAACGTCGGTTGCAACAGAGCAAGCCTATTCGGACTACAAAGCTGCGGTTGAAACGCTCCTATTGGCCAACACCAATTTAGGCTTGTCGGCAGAACTAGGTCTTAGAGGTGCCTTACGTAGCAACGTCCACCAAACAGAACAAGCCATTGAAGCCGTACAAACCGAGATAAGCCAAGCTATCACCGCGGCAAGTACACATACCAAAAACACACTACACCTTTTTGGCGCGGCGATTGTTGCGCTGCTCTCTTTGCTGTTGGTGTTTATTGGTCGCAACATACTTGCGCGAATTAAAGCGATAAACGTGATGATGGAATCAATTGCCAATGGAGATGGCGACTTAACCGTGCGTATGAACGCCAAAGGCAACGATGAACTTGCTCAGTTGGCGCATTCCTTCGATACCTTCATCAATAAACTGCATGGCAATATTAAAGAGCTGTCTGGCGTGATGACGGTGTTGACCGATAGTTCGTGTAGCTCTGAAGAAGCGGCAATCAAAAGTATGAGTAATGCTGAGAAGCAGAAGCAACAATCTGAATCAGTAGCGACGGCAGTTAATGAGCTGGTGATGACCAGTAATGAAGTAACGGCGAACATAGAAAACGCAGCGATGAACGCTGAGAAGATAAAAGACAATGCACATCAGGCGTTGCAAGAAACCCACGCAACTAATGACAGCATTAATGTGCTGGCCGAGAATATTGCTGAGTCACAAAGCCTAATTGTTCAGCTCGAAGATCAGAGTCGCGAAATCAATCAAGTCGTTACTACGATTCAAGGCATTGCGGAACAAACTAACCTACTCGCGCTAAATGCAGCAATAGAAGCTGCGCGAGCTGGCGATCACGGTCGTGGGTTTGCAGTCGTTGCTTCCGAAGTGCGAGAGCTTTCGCTAATGACTAACGATTCAACTCATCAAATTGAATCAACCATTCATGGCCTAACGTCGGGAATAGCAAAAACGGTCGCTAATATGTCAGTGAGCTTAGAGCAAACGGGCTTAGTTAAGCACCAAACCAAAGACGTGGTGAATGCGATTGAAGGTATACACTTTCAAGTCGGGGAAATGTTCGACTTAAACAGCCAAATTGCCACGGCGTCTGAAGAGCAATCCATGGTATCAGCGGAGATTGACCGCAACATCACCGATATCGCACACCTAGCGAGTGATACTCATACAGTGGTATCTGGGTCTGTTCGTTGCAGTGAACAAGTATCGAACGTGAGTGTGAAGCTTGAGAATATTGTGGCGCAGTTCAAGTATTGATTAGCAAAAAGCATTTGAGACCACCGCTCGGCGTATTTGCGATGAAAAAGCTGATATGAAAAACCGAGAGAAAGATAAACAAAAGGCCTCTATCTTGCTAATAAGATAGAGGCCTTTCTAATCATGAATACGTAATAACGTTGTATTACATATTCATGTTTAATGTGTACTAAGCGCGTGCTTTCAAGAACTCAGCGTAAGTACCACGGAAGTCGTTGATCTTACCTTCTTTGATTTCAAGAACACGAGTCGCTAGAGAGTCTACGAATACGCGGTCGTGAGATACGAAGAACAATGTGCCTTTGTAGTTCTCAAGAGCCAAGTTAAGCGCTTCGATAGATTCCATATCCATGTGGTTCGTTGGTTCATCCATTAGAAGGATGTTTGGCTTGTGCATCATGATCTTGCCAAGAAGCATACGACCTTGCTCACCACCAGAGATAACCTTTACAGATTTCTTGATGTCGTCTTGGCCAAACAGCATACGACCTAGGAAGCCACGAACAACTTGCTCGTCTTCGCCTTCTTGACGCCATTGGCTCATCCAATCAAACAGGTTCATGTCTTTTTCAAAATCATGTGCGTGATCTTGAGCGTAGTAACCGATGTTTGAGTTTTCAGACCACTTGTACTCACCTTCGCGCGCTTCTAGAGCACCCGCTAGTGTGTTAAGAAGCGTTGTTTTACCTACGCCATTCTCACCGATGATAGCAACACGCTCACCAACTTCGAAAATCGCATCGAACTTGTTGTATAGGTCTTCTTCAAAGCCTTGAGCTAGGTTTTCAACCACAAGTGCGTTACGGAATAGTTCTTTAGACTGTTCGAAACGGATGAATGGGTTTTGACGGCTAGACGCTTTAACTTCGTCTAGTTGAATCTTGTCGATCTGTTTAGCACGAGACGTTGCTTGTTTCGCTTTAGATGCGTTAGCAGAGAAACGAGAAACGAACGTTTGAAGTTCAGCAATTTGTGCTTTCTTCTTAGCGTTATCAGAAAGTAGACGTTCACGAGCTTGTGTCGCTGCTGTCATGTACTCATCGTAGTTACCTGGGAACAGACGAAGTGCGCCGTAATCAAGGTCAGCCATGTGTGTACAAACTGAGTTTAGGAAGTGACGGTCATGCGAAATGATGATCATTGTGCAGTTACGTTGGTTAAGCGTATCTTCCAACCACTTGATGGTGTCCATGTCCAGGTTGTTCGTTGGTTCGTCAAGAAGCATGATATGCGGGTCTGCAAACAGTACTTGAGACAATAGAACACGAAGTTTCCAACCCGGTGCTACTTCGCTCATTAGACCGAAGTGCAGTGATTCTTCAATACCTACAGCAAGAAGAAGCTCACCGGCTTTTGCTTCTGCCATGTAACCGTCCATTTCAGCGAACTGAACTTCAAGGTCAGCTACCTTCATGCCGTCTTCTTCGCTCATTTCAGGCAAAGAGTAAATGCGGTCACGCTCTTGCTTAATAGCCCAAAGCTCTTTGTGACCCATGATAACCGTATCGATTACCGTGAATTCTTCGTAAGCAAATTGGTCTTGGTTTAGTTTAGCTACGCGCTCGTTTGGATCGTAGCTTACGTTACCAGCACTTGGTTCAAGTTCACCTGATAGGATCTTCATGAACGTCGATTTACCACAGCCATTCGCGCCGATTAAACCGTAACGGTTACCTTCGCCGAACTTAACTGAAATATTTTCGAAAAGTGGCTTAGCGCCGAATTGTTGAGTGATATTTGCTGTGGAGATCAATGCCTTTACCTTTTTAATGTGAAAAACGCCGCAACGTTACTTCTTCGGGGCTTTAACTTCAAGTATTGATTGCAATTACAGGCCATTAAGTGAGTGATAACCTAGCCAAATCATAATTTGAGCTGACTCACACTTTTGATTTTCTATTTGTGTTCATTAAAACGCCACAATGAGGAAAATACAAAATAGCGAACAGCCGCCGATAATAGGGTTTATATAACGCCTTAAATCCCACGGATAATTGAATATATCGCACGGCGCATCGTTACAACCTAACCTACTTTCCCCTATTTATTCACGGTACTGGCTGATGCTCAAATACTAGCCCAAACCCTGACAATTTCATGACAAAGATGAAAGAAACAGGAATAAAGTACTCGCCCCCGAAAAAGGGTTAGATTTCACAAAGCACCATTATCTAACTATAGTAATCCTAACCTCATAATTCTAAGAGAGTTTTATGCGTTCATTATCACGCTTCTTATTGTTCACTTTGGCCATGATCTCTTGGCCTAGTCATGCCAACTTGGAATATGACTTACAGTCACGTCCTCAGGTGTCTGACATTGCCCAAGATCTGGATCAACGCATTAATGCACTCCCGGCCCTCTGTTTATGGAAGCGGCTGACAAACGTAAGGTCAATGTTTTATTGGCTGAAGTGCTTCGTGTCCAAAACCAACAAATCGCAACCTTTGATCAACAGCTTCTGGATTATCGAAAAAACAGCGATGCGGATCTGTGGTTTGACGTTGAATCGAGCTACGTAACATTAAACAGTTTAAATGTGAGTAAGCAGCACTTACTTGAGCAAACTACCACCGCGAACAAAGAGCGCCTAACGGGTTTTGGCCCTTATGGTGTCACGCAGTTTAAGCAAGAGTGGCGACTGACTAAGCTCAACGTTGAATATCTGGTGTATTTCCAAACTCGTAGCTTCAAAGCGTTGATAAAAGACATCTTCATTTCACCCGTTCCTGTGATTGGCGCGTCTCTGAAAGTGCTGTTTATTTACTTCGGTTTAGTGTGGTGGCTATCAAACAGCACGCGTCTGATTGAATTGTTCCGAGTTAATTTCCTAGAAGCGAAACAGAACCCTCCATTCTTGGTGCGTTTGATTTGGTACGAGAGTCGTGCCCATCGAGCGATAGCGTGGTTAATCGCGATTACTATTTCGTTGCGTATTCTCTCAAGCATACCGAGCTTACAACACTTGATTTTCCTCGAGATCTTTACGTGGTGGATTCTCGGTGGCTCGATAGCAATCAGCTTTATTCTTGAGTTTGCTTACCGATTAGGTCGTACATCAAACCAAGAAATCATTGCGTTGCGCCTCTCGACCATTCGTCGTTACGTATGGAGCTTCATTGTCGCGGGTGTGATTCTGCAGATTTCGATTCGTACGCTAGGTAAAGGCACGATCTACAGCTGGATCTACAGTGCTCTGTTCTTCTGGTTTGTTCTTGTGACCATCTCAGTATTGAGGCTATGGCGCGCAAAAGTGTTTGATGCGCTACAACATATTTCAGATCGCCCTGTATGGGTGAACTGGGCTGTGAATCGCCAAGACACATTTATTCTGAATATACTGGCAACCGCAATTGGTATTGTATGGCTATCCGTTTATACCTTCCAGCATCGTATTATGGCGCTGTTATCCGGTTATACCCTGTTTAGTCAGGCGCTTGCTTATCTATTTAGAATTGAAGTTGCAAAACAGTCCGACCTTGATAAGAACCAACAGAACCTCGTGAGAATCAAAGGCGATCAAACCTTTGAATACGTTCTGCCAGGCTCAATCGATAGCACCTTGATTGACTATGCGGGCGACGAAGTTAAACAACTTAACCGTTATCTGATGTCTGACAGCCCAGCGATTTGTATTGTGTCTGGTGAGCGTGGCGTGGTTTCAACAACGCTGCTCTACACATTGCTACATAAAGTCACCAACGCTGAACCTGCCCTTATGCGGGTTACAAAGAGTTTCTTTGCCACTTAGCTGTAAGCATCGGACTGGAAGAAGAAGCGACTGAAATTCAGATTCTGGCTCACCTACGTAAAAGTGAAACCACTTACCTGATCGCGATCGACAATGCACAACGACTTGTTAAGCCGATGGTTGGCGGGTTGTCTGATCTGATTCGCTTAACTAACTTACTGCGCCGTTCTAAAAAGAATCACCGTGTAGTGATGTCGATTGCTAAATCAAGCTGGCGATTTGTCGATAGAGCTCGTGGTGAGCGTCTATTGTTTGATTTCGTGTGTTTCCTACCTCGTTGGACTGAGAAGCAAATCGGCGAGCTACTAACAAGCCGTATCAATACCGAATTAGAAAAGCCGTTGTCGTTTGATGGCTTGGTGGTTCCTAAACAGTGGGACCAAGATGAGATGACAGAAGAAGAACGTGCTCGCCAAGGCTTCTATCGAATTCTATGGCATTACTCTGATGGTAACCCTACAGTGGCGCTGCGCTTCTTCCGTTTATCTCTCAATAGAAACAAAGACACCGACCAAGCTGTCGTCAGGCTGTTCCATGTGCCTGAAGCGCAAGAATTAGAGAACATGCCCAAACCCATGTTGGCCGTGCTTCGATCGATTGTTCAGCTAGAGATAGCCTCTCCTGAAGTTCTGTCTGACTGTACTCAACTGAGTATTGCTGAGATTACGGGCATTTTGCGCTACTTCGAAAGTCGAGGTTACATTGGTTGGAGTGAAGAGAAGGCAAAAATTTCCGATCACTGGTTCCGCCACATTACTAACGTTCTCGACCGTCAACATCTATTGGTGAAGTAAAATGAAGAAATTATTTATCCTATTACTTGTTGGCCTTGCGACTACTGTGAGTTTTCCGACCTTAGCGACGGAAGAGTTGGCCAACGTAGAAAACATCTCGAAGATTGCGAGTTTAGTGCGATGGAGTGGCGTGTTTTTCTCCGCTATCGTAGGCTATTGCTCAAATTCATCAACTCCTTGGTAACGAGCTTTGGTAGCCAATTTGTGCAATATCGGATGCTATTGCAAAAGCTTCAATCGTTTATGCAGTTCTTCATCTATGTGAGCACGGGGTTAATTGTGTTTATGATGAGCTTTCGTATCAACGACCAAATACTCGCTCTGATTGGTGGTACCCTCGCCGTGTCCGTGTCCGTGTCCGTTGGCTTTGCGCTTAAAGACTTGGTGGCCTCTTTCATTGCTGGTATCACGGTGATGATCGATAGACCCTTTCAATTTGGTGACCGCGTCACGTTTGAAGGTAACTACGGCGATATTATCACCATCGGTTTGCGTTCTGTTCGTATGAGAACGCTGAACGATGACATCATCACGATCCCGAACAACAAGTTCTTGAATGAAGTGACGACGAGCGGTAACTATGGCGCATTGGATATGCAAGTGGTGATCCCCTTCTATGTCAGCATGGACGAAGACATCACCCTAGCCCGTGACTTAATTCAAGAGGCAGCGTCTTCAAGTCGTTATATCCACTTGCCTAAGCCTGTTACGGTTCTGGTTAAACAGACGATTACGGATAACTACCTAGCAATACAGTTAACTTGTAAGGCTTATGTGGTCGATACGGCTTATGAGAAATTGTTTGAAACCGACATTACCTTGCGTGTGATGAAAGAGTTTAAGAAGCATAACATTAACCCACCGAAGATTTCAGTGACGGCACATTAACAAGATTGGCTTAACGCTCTCCTTTTGCTGAGCGAATGAGCTAATTAGTCATCTACAAACGAAAACACCTCCAAACTTATCTCAAGTGTGGAGGTGTTTTTTTATGAGGTTTTAGCTTAGCTTTTACTCGGCTAAACCTAGGTTGGGATTAAACTTTAAAGTACTTCAACTGATCGGTAAGGTGTTCTGTGGTGTTGGCCATTTTCTGGCTGTCTTCTGCGAGTGACTGTGAAGCTTGCAGTACTTCGTTTGCCGCCAGGTGAATCCCAGTGACACTTTCACTCATTTCGGTTGCTACCGTGCTCTGTTGCTCCGAGGCTGCTGCAATTTGAGCTACCATGTCGTTGGCGTTGTGTAATTCATTCACAATCACATCCAGTTGTTGACGGGTTTCATTCGAGTCCACGACACTGTGATCCACTTTCTCGTTGCTGCTTTGCATCGCTTTAAAAGTACGCTCGGCTTGCTGAGTCAGTTTCTCAATCGTCGATTGCACTTCATTGGTTGAGTTCTGAGTGCGACTAGCAAGGTTACGAACTTCGTCTGCCACAACTGCGAACCCTCTTCCTTGTTCACCTGCACGTGCCGCTTCTATCGCCGCGTTGAGCGCTAATAAGTTAGTTTGCTCTGATACATCACGGATCACGCTGACCACTTGGCTTATTTCGCTAACACCGGATCGTAGGTCTCTTACCAACTCGTTTGCCGTAGAGATGTTTTCTGAAACTTGAGAGATCGTCTTAGACGTGACCTGCATGTTCTTATCGTTTTGATTGGCATGATCGACGACTTTATTGGTACTCGCCGCCGTGTTCTCTGCATTAACCGCGACATCTGAAATGGTGGCGCTCATTTCTGTCATCGCAGTTGACAATAACTCAAGCTGAGCGTGTTGCGAATTGACACTGGTCGCCGCCTCTTCACTCGCTTGAGCAATGTGGCTTGCCATGTTACTGGACAGATCCGCAGATTCATTGGCGGTACGCAGCGTGCTTTGCAATTTATCGAGCATGGTGTCGATCTGTTGGCTCATATCGCCTAGCTCATCTTTACGCGTCATATTCATACGTACACGAAGGTCGCCATCGGCAATCTTATGGGTGTTATCGATAAGCTTGTTAAGCGGCACAAGGATGTTATTGGATATCGCGTAGCCCATCGCAAACAACAGACCAGACAACACAACCGCAACCATCCCTTCTTTAATCGCCAACGCATAGAACGCATCTTGAATATCAGCGACCAAAATTCCAGACCCTAGTACCCAGTTCCATTCAGGGAACAGTTGTACGTATGAGATCTTGTCTTTCAACTCTCCATTCGGGCTCTTCCATTGGTAGTCAAGAAAGCCTTTCTGTTGCGCTGTTTGAGAGATGGTGACCATCTCACGCCAGTGATGCTTGCCTGCGCCATCTCTTAAGTTACCCGCATTTTTGCCATTGAGTTCTGGCTTGAGTGGATGACTAATGATGTTGAGTTGTTGGTTTAAGATCCAAAAATAGTTGGTGCTGTCATAGCGAAGCGTTTCAATAGCTTGCAGTGCTTGTTTCTTTGCTGTCTCTTCGCCAAGAACATTTCGTTGGGCATAATAGTGTTGAGCTAGGCTGACCGCTGTTTCTACTTGTGCACTGAGTTTATCTTGCCGCTCTTCCATGGAGCTAGCGCGCTGTTGCATTAGATTAAAAGTGGATGCCATTACCAATAGAACAACCGATAAAATGACGATGGATACGAGTTTTGATTTGATAGATAAGTTACTTAATTTCATAGCTGACTAACTTTATTATTTGTTTTGATTATGGATTTTCGACCAAGTTATCAAAATTTCGTACAGTTCAGATAATATGCATCAAGATCGAAAGATATACACCATGTTACATATCTAAAAGGAGGTACTCGTCAAACGGGCAGAGGTTGAGATTTAGTTGGCGATAGTTTAGTAGTGCGGAATTTTCGTGCTTGGGCTGAAACGTTCATATAACCGCCCAAGCGAAATAGAAATATTATCAGGTGATAATATGGTTGGATTCGATCTTAAAGCTAAAACTTATAGGTTTGAGACCAACAACTGTGGTGTCGCTTTTTGCTGAAGGTAGATACTAAAGCGGCTTCCCTTGCCTACTTCTGATTTGACACGTATCTCGCCACCTGTTTGACTCAAGATACTTTGAGATACTGACAAACCTAAACCTGTACCGTCTCGTTTGGTGGTATAGAAAGGCGAGAAAATACGTTTCAGTTGCTCTTCTTTGATACCACAGCCTTCGTCTTCAACATGAACAATAGCCCCATGAGACACGCCATTTTCAACCCAGTCTTCACTTGAAATAGTCAATGTGCCCTTTCCATCCATCGCGTGAATTGCGTTCATCTGTAGGTTAACCAGAATCTGTAGCAATTGGTTGCGGTTCACTTCGACAGACGTTTTCGCGTGCAGTTGTGAGACATACACAATGCCTTTCTTCTTAGCGCCTGTTTTGACAAGTGTAATACTCTCGTCGACGATTGGATTGATGTGTTGCCAAGTGATTTCGTCTTGTACGCCGCCATGTCGGCTGTATTGAAGTAGGCTTCGTGTAATATTTCGGATTCGGTCAATCTGCTCCATGATTGCGTGGACTTCCTCGTCTACACGGGCCACTTCGTCACCAAGCTCAAACTTCATCAACTCGACATTGCCAAGAATCACAGCCGTTGGGTTATTAATCTCATGGGCAATACCTGCGGTTAACTCACCTAATGCGGCTAATTTCTCGTTGACCACCAGCTTATCTCTAGCTTGGTTGAGAAGCTGGATATGAAGTTCGAGTTCTTCGGTTTTCTCTTTCAAACTGGCAGTACGAGAATGAACCTTACATTCGAGCTCAGACGCGGCTTGTTGAATTTCTTGATTGCGTTCGTGGAGCAAATCCAACATTTTATCGAATTGTTTAGCCAGCAAAGTGAGTTCGTGTTGAGCATCTAAACCAAGTGTACCTATTCGCTTGTCTTGCCCCATCTGGACGAGCTTCACGACCTTATGGATGCGTTCGATTGGGTTGAAAAGATCACGCGCGCCGCGGTGAACGATCCAGCCGGAGATCAAGAGTAATAGCACAATGGTGATGCTGATTTCACCAAGGTTGGTTAAGTATGTTTCCACTAGTGGCCAAATCAAATAACCGGTATAGAGCATGCCGATAACGTTATCGAACTGGTCATGAATCGGTTGATATGCTGTGATGTACCAAGCGTCGTAAACGTAAGCACGATCCAACCACTCTTTGCCTTCATTTAAGACTTTTGAGTGAACCTCATGCGAAACACGAGTACCGATTGCACGCCCTGCACTCTCTTCACTGCTCAGCGGTACATTCGTACTCACACGTAGCTCATCAAGGAAAACCGTGACGGTACCGATACGACGATTGAAACCATCGCGCTGCGGATAGATTAGGTTGCTGATCTGATCAACTAACTGCGTGCTGTTGTTCAGTAAGATCCCGCCATCAAGAAAGCCAATGACGTGATCATTCTTGTCTCGAATCGACACAACGGTGCGGCTAACCAAACCACGAGTTTCAACATTTCGGCTATTAAGCATTGGGACTTCGGCTTGCCTTGCAAGATTTTGGTCTAAATCGTTGAGTTCGCTTTGACTTAATACACTAAAGAAAGATGCTTTGTGTGTCAGGTTGAGGTATTCAAGTTTTTTCTCCATGCTCTCGACGCTACGCCAGCGCAGAAAATCGAGTTCATAGCGAGATTTGTTTTCTGAAACCCAACGTGTGAGCTCTTTTTTTGAAATATCACTCTTGAGTTTGATTCGGAAGTTGTAAGACTCAGCAAAGGCTTGAACGTTATAGGCCTGTTGGCTTTGAATCAGCTGAATACTGTTGTCTGCAACATCCAACCGCTCATCAACGTCAATCAATGCGCCCTGCCATGTGTAGTGAACAGACCAATACAAAGTGATCGCAACCAGAGCACATAGAGTTAAGATGATCGGAGCAGACGTTAAAAATAACAGACGGTACCGCACCATGGTTTTGAATCGGAACGCCCACTTTGACCACCAATGACGTCTAATCGGCATATTCAGAGCCTTCTGTATTCCATTCTTTGTATTTACGCTCTAACGTTTTACGAGCAACGCCAAGATCCCTAGATGCTGCCGACTTGTTCCCATCATGAAAACTCACCAACTGTTCTATATGTGCTTTCTCAACATCTTTGAGTGTCCAAGTGTTTGGGTAACCTTCAACGGCATCATTGTTATCCAAATTAGGCAACTCGGCGCCATGTGACACCGTCACTGAAATGCTAGTGGGTGCTGGATCACCGTTAATCTCACGCCAATAATGTGCTGGTGGCTTGTCTAACAAGATGCAACGTTCGACTAAATTTTTAAGTTCGCGGATATTCCCCGGCCATTCATACTCGTTCATTGCCAAGATGTCTTCATGCGCCCAGTTTGGAACCGGTACACAAAGCTCGCTCGATAGTAAACGGGTAAAGTAAGGAACGAGCTCAATAAGATCGGATGGACGTTCTCTTAGTGGGACAACGTCAATCTTAAGAACATTAAGTCGGTAAAACAGGTCACGGCGGAAATGTCCTTTATCGACCTCTTCTTGAAGATTACGGTTTGTCGCTGCGACCACACGAACATCGACAGCGATCTCTTTCTCACTGCCAACAGGTCGAATCGTTCGTTGTTCTAAAACGCGTAACAGTGCCGCTTGCATTGGCAGTGGCATCTCACCGATTTCATCAAGGAACAGTGTGCCGCCACTTGCGACTCTAAACAGGCCTTCTCTATTTTTCTTAGCACCAGTAAAGGCACCAGACGTATGGCCAAACAATTCACTTTCTAAAAGCTCAGGAGCTATCGCTCCACAGTTGATTGGCACAAATGGCCCTGTTCGTTTGCTGGCTTCGTGCACGCCACGAGCAACCAACTCTTTACCCGTTCCCGACTCGCCTTCGATTAACACCGATGCTCTTGATGGTGCGAATTGACTGATGAGTTGCTTAAGTTGTTTGGTTTTATCTGAGTTGCCGATCAGTTCCGTTTTGATATGACGGCTAACATCGCGCTTCAACGCGTATTGCATTCTTTGGTCTAGGCGCTTGTCCATGCAGCGAAGTACTGCTTTTATCATCTGTTCTAAGTTGAAAGGCTTCAAAATGAAATCAGAGGCGCCAAGCTTAAGTGCAGATATGGTCATTTCGAGATCAGCGTAACCCGTCATGAAAATTACGTCGGCGCGTTTGTCTGCGTCGTTGAATACCTCTTCCCATTCAATACCAGAGCGACCTGGGAGATTGATATCAAGCACGATTAAATCGAAGTGTTCGTTGCAACGTAGAACTTCAGCTTCTTCTACAGAACCGGCACTGGATACCTTGCCAAAATACTTACCTAGTGCTTTCTTAAGAATAGCCTGCATACCAATTTCATCGTCAACCACCAAGACAGAAAATGCCTGATATTGAGTCAATGTGTTGGAGTTGAGGTTAGAAGCGCTTGAACTAGGTAAAGACATAATGATCAGCCGATAGGGAAAGTTGGGACAGAGTGTACCAATTAACCTTTTACGCAACAGGGTCAATGTGCGACATTTTGTCCTAGCTCATGTTTTGTTTTAATTTATGGGGTCAAATGACGCAGTTTCGTTCGAAATAACAGCAATTTAATGAGATCTGATGCATGATTTATTGGCACTAACATTGCTTATAAGGTGATGATTTCTAATTACAAAAATTAGCACTCATGAACATGACCTTCTTTGAGCCCTTTGAAGTTGAAGGCGTGTCATTCATTTATAACAGAATGGACATAATAATAATGAAAGCAATTCCCTTAACTATTGCCGCTCTATCTATCGTCAGTTACTCAGCTAGCAGCGCAGAAGACACCACGCACATCAAACTTGCGACAACAACAAGCACGTATCACTCTGGCCTACTAGACTACCTATTACCTGAGTTCGAAAAAGACTCTGGTATTAAAGTTGACGTTCTAGCTGCAGGCACGGGTAAATCACTTCGTATGGGTGAGAACGGCGATGTCGATTTGGTGATGACTCACGCACCAAAAGCAGAAGCGAATTTCGTCGAACAAGGCTACGGCGTTCTACCTCGTAAACTGATGTATAACGACTTTGTTATTGTGGGTCCACAAAGTGATCCTGCGAAAATTGAATCTCAAAAAGCAGTGGCTGATGTGTTCAAAGCGATTGCAACGAACAACGTGACGTTCGTTTCTCGTGGTGACGATTCTGGTACTCATAAGAAAGAAATGGGTATCTGGGCACAAACCAAAATGGAACCAAACTTCGGTGGTTACCGCAGTGTTGGTCAAGGCATGGGCCCTACTCTGAACATGGCGTCAGAGATGCAAGGCTACACCATGACAGACCGTGGTACTTGGTTGGCTTACCAAAACAAATTGGATCTTAAAATCCTTTTCCAAGGTGACAAGAACCTATTTAACCCTTACCAAGTGATTCTTGTTAACCCTGAGCGCTACCCGACCATCAACTACCAAGCAGCGAAAGTATTCAGTGATTGGTTGGTTAACCCTAAAGGTCAGAAACTGATTAACGACTTTAAACTGCACGGCAAACAACTGTTTGTTGCAAGCGCAGAATAGTCGTCATTGCACTATTCTTACAGGGTGAATAGTGAACTCGAAAAGAATGAATAGCTGACTCACCCTGTTTCGCTAATCCAAAGTCAGCTATTACCAAAATATCAGCATTACTTTTTAAGACTTATTGTCGCTTTAAACGAGATACTTCATGACCCTATGGCAAACAACGCTTGATGCAATGAATCTACTGGTGAGTTTTGACCACGAACTGTGGAAAATCGTCGCGGTATCTTTCAGCGTTTCATTGTCCGCCATTTCATTGGTGATTGTTCCTGCAATCATCATGGCTTTCTTATTGGCTTACACCGAATTCCCCGGTAAATGGGCGCTGCTTTCGGTGATCAACACCTTACAAGCGATACCGACCGTGGTAATTGGCTTGTTGATGTACATGATGCTCTCTCGTTCTGGCCCTTTGGGTGACTGGCAATTGCTGTTCACGCAAAAGGCGATGATTCTCGGTCAAATGCTGATCTGTTTCCCAATTCTGGTTGCTATGATGCATGGCGCGCTGCAAGCCAGCGATCGCCGAGCAGTAGAAACAGCGCGTACCCTTGGAGTCTCAACCACTCGAGTCGCGTGTACTTTAATTTGGGAAACACGATTCCCTCTGTTGGCAGCCACCATTGCTGCATTCTCACGTATCGTGACCGAAGTTGGTTGTTCGATGATGGTGGGTGGCAACATTATGGGAATGACACGAAATATCCCTACGGCTATTGCTATGGAAAGTCACAAAGGCGCATTTGCTCAAGGTGTGGCACTTGGTATGGTTTTATTAGCATTGGCATTAGCCCTTAACTTTTTCCTTTCCAGTGTGAGAGGAAAAGGCTACTTGAGAACTTAGGAACGCTGTCATGAGTATAAAAATAACAACGCAGCAAATTTCAATGCGCTACAAAGAGCGTGTTTTGTTCCACATCCCCGAATTGTCGATCGGCCCCAACGATGCTATTTATCTCAAAGGCGATAACGGCGTTGGCAAAACGACCCTACTTAAAATTTTATCAGGATTGATCAAGCCGAGCTCTGGCCGTATTCAGTCTCCGACACAAAGCTGGCAACATAGCCTGTTTCCTCGGTTAAAATTCAAAGACATCATCTATCTCCACCAAACCCCTTACCTTTTTGATGGCTCGGTGTACCAAAATGTCGCTTATGGCATTCGCTTTAACAAAGAGAGCCAAAAAGATAAGCGAGCTCAAATAATTAATGCGTTGAGGATGGTAGGTTTAGAAACCCTAGCAGATGAGCACATTTTTGTTTTGTCTGGTGGTGAGCGTCAACGCGTGGCAATGGCACGAGCTTGGATTCTCAAGCCTTCAATTTTGCTGATGGACGAACCAAGTGCTTCTTTAGACAAAGAATCTATTGAAAGATTGGTCATTATGGCCGAAGATCTTCTTCAGAGAGGTGCGAGTTTAGTCATTACAAGTCACCAAACTAACGCGTTAACCGATTTATGTAAGAAGCAGTGGTGGATCAAGGACAACACTTTGACCGAATCACCGCTTCTTCAAGTTATTAAAAAGAACAAAGCACAAGAGAATATTTATGCTGCTTCCAACGCAAACTAGTTGGGTTATTTTGGCTGGCGGTCAAGCCAGCCGTATGGGCGGAAAAGATAAAGGACTCGTTGAGCTCAACGGTTCTCCGCTTATTCAATACGTTATAGACAAGCTGTCTCAACAAGATGTCAGCATTACCATCAATGCCAACCGTAACCTAGACAGTTACCAAGCATTTGCACCGGTTGTTTCCGATTCTTTCCCTGACTACCCAGGCCCTTTGGGTGGGATTCACGCTGGCCTTAAAAACGCGATCACAGATTGGGTAGGCTTTGTTCCTTGCGACAGCCCTCAAATCAGTGACGACCTTGTTGAGCGTTTTTGTGCAGCAGTAAAAGAAGACAGCGACATTCTTGTGGCTCACGATGGCGAATTTAAGCAACCTGTATTCACCCTGTTCCACAAACGTGTTCTGCCAAAGTTAGAAGCGTTTTTAGAGCGTGGCGACCGCAAGATCATCTTGTTGTACAAAGAGTGTGTGACTGAGTACGTCGACTTTAGCGACGCGCCGAACTGCTTTGTTAATCTCAATACGCCAGAAGAACTCACCCAATTTGGAACGCTTCAATAATGAAAGATTCAAAACAACGCCCTAACCTTCCTTTATTGGGCTTTGCGGCTTACAGCGGCACAGGCAAAACAACCGTACTTGAAGCGTTGTTGCCTCTGCTGACGAATGCGGGTTTAAAAGTGAGTGTTCTTAAACACGCTCACCACGATTTCGATGTCGATAAGCCGGGTAAAGACAGCTACCGCCTACGTAAAGCGGGCGCAAATCAAATGCTGATCGCTTCGCGTAACCGTCACGTGATGATGACAGAAACACCAGAAGCCGAAGCTGACTTTGATTACCTTCTGACACGCTTTGATACCAACACGCTGGACTTGATTCTGGTTGAAGGCTGTAAGAACATCGCCTTCCCAAAAATTGAACTGCACAGAGACGAAGTCGGTAAGCCTTGGCTATATCCAAACGATGACAACATTATTGCTATTGCTGCAGACAGCCAAGTTGAATCAGACTTGCCACAAATGGCGATCAGCGACTTAGAATCGATTCGTGATTTCATCATCGAGTATGCTCAGTCATTCGACCCTTCTTCGACAACAAGCAAAATAGCGTCGTGTTCATCTTCAAAAGACGATTCACCTGTTGTGTGTTGTGACTCCTTCTCTCCTGCTGGCCTAAGCGTTACGCAAGGTCAACAAAAGATCGTCGATAGCATTGATGCGCTCGACCTCACTGAGAGTGTTGAATTACTACAAGGCTACGGGCGTGTGCTGGCTGAAGATGTTATTTCACCAATCAATGTGCCTCAAAACACCAACTCTGCGATGGATGGCTACGCAATCCGCAGTGAAGATTTAGAACTGGATAGCTACAACATCGTTGCTGAAGTCATGGCAGGTCACAGCTACGATAAAACCGTTCAACAAGGTGAGGCCGTTAAGATCATGACGGGCGCTCCAATGCCTGAAGGCGTTGATGTCGTCGTGATGCGCGAACAAGCCGTTCAAGAAGGCGACACAGTTAGCTTCCCAGACGCTAAAATCTCGGTTGGACAAAATGTCCGTATGGCGGGCGAAGATCTAGAAATCGGCCAACCTGTCTTTATTCGTGGCACACGAATCGAAGCACCAGAAATGGGCATGATGGCATCACTAGGTTTTGGCAACTGCCCTGTTTTACGTAAAGTTAAAGTCGGTGTGTTCTCTACAGGTGATGAAGTTCAAGCGCCGGGTAGTGAGCAGAAGCCGAACTCTATCTATGATTCGAACCGTTTTACTATTATCGGTATGCTTCAAAAGCTAGGTTGCGACATCGTTGATTACGGTATTATCGAAGATGACGAACAAAAGATGATGGATGTACTTCATGCTGCGTCGTTAGAGACCGACATGGTTCTGACTTCAGGTGGCGTGTCTGTTGGCGATGCTGACTACATCAAACTCGCGTTAGATAAGTTGGGTGAGATTAACTTCTGGCGTATCAACATGCGTCCAGGTCGCCCTCTTGCTTACGGCAAAATTGGAGACAAACCTTTTTTCGGTTTACCTGGCAACCCAGTAGCCGTGATGGTGTCGTTCATTAACTTTGTAGAACCTGCAATCCGCAAGCTACAAGGTCAAACTAACTGGACACCAGTGAAAGCGAACGCGATAGCAACTGAGCAATTACGTTCTCGTCAAGGTCGTACTGAGTTTAGCCGTGGAGTGTTCTCAATGAACGAATCAGGCGTACTTGAAGTGAAAACAACCGGTAAGCAAGGTTCAGGTATTCTACGTTCAATGAGCGAAGCGAACTGCTTAATTGAAATCTCGCCAGCGGTTGATACCGTGAAAGTCGGCGAGACAGTGACGATCATACCTCTGCAAGGTCGTGTTTAATTGAAGGTTCAATGACCTAAATTGACTTAGAAGCTCTTTGCTAAAACATAGATGAAGCCCCTTCTATCGAGCTTTCGATGTAACGGGGCTTTCTTTTCTTTTCGTTTCGTAAAAGACAACCTGTTCGTTCCTTAAAAGACAGAAAGCTTAAATAGCGATAAGCCTGAAGAACGATAATCTTAAGATTTTTTATCATAACCTTGAGCCACGTACTGTTTTTATGTAGAGTGCGCGCAAAGTAATAATTCTATTGGAGAGCATCATGGCTCGTACCATTCTGTACACTTACAAAGACGAAGACAAAGAGTTACTGTTTTCGAAACAAGAACACCGCACGATCCAAGAAGCTGTCGCTGCAGCCGAAGGTATCGACATCACTGAGTATCTAAAAACTGAGCAACAGCTTGAGTTTATTTCTGATACTAAAGCGGTTCGTAACTACCAAGACAACTATTTCCGTAAGCTAGGCTTTACTAAGCTTACGTTGAAGCAAAAAGACAACCTTGGCGTTGGTAAAAAGAAGAAGTAAGCCCTCTGGCTCTTTTTCTTGATATGTCGCTTCTAGCTTTTCGTTTAGCCTTACAGAAACGAAAACACTGAACAATAAAAAATGCCGCAACCTCTTTCGAGATTGCGGCATTTTTATTTATGCTTTTTAACTATCTAACCTTAGCAAGCTTAACGTTAAGTTGCGATTACTTAATGTTAAGGAATGCAGCGCCACGTACACCGCCTGAATCACCGTGTTTCGCTTTGATGATCTTAGGACACTTCGCTACAGACAGTAGGTACTTAGGTATGCGCTTTGGCATTTCTTCGTAGATAAGTTCGAAGTTTGAAAGACCACCACCCAGTGCAACAACATGTGGGTCAAGACCCGTAAACAGGTTCGCAAAACAGATAGCCAATAGCTCCATAAAGCGATCTACGTGCTCAGCCGCTTTTGCTTCACCTTCGTTGTATGCTTGGATGATTTCAATCGCTTTCTTCTTCTCACCGAAGTAGTGCTCATAAATCAATTCGAAGCCACGACCAGATAAGTAGCTGTCTAAACAACCTTTCTTGCCACAACCACAACCTAATAGCGGTGCGTTGTCGCCAAGGTGGAACCATGCATCAATAGGAAGACGCATATGGCCTAGTTCGCCTGCAACGTGGTTACGACCAGAGAACACTTTGCCTTCATAAACTAAACCACCACCGAAGCCAGTACCTAGAATTAGGCCAGCAACTGATGGTTCATCTTTAAGTTCGTCATCCCATGCTTCTGAAAGCGCAAAACAGTTCGCATCGTTCTCGATTTTTACACTACGACCAATAAGCGCTTCTAAATCTTTACGCAGTGGCTTACCTGTTGAAGCTGGTACGTTAACAACAAGCATTGTGCCGTCGTCTGCGTTTTCCATGCCAGGAAGACCAAGGCCAATTTTGCCTTCGCAAGAGAATTCGCTGTCGTATTTTTTAACCAAACCAGCAATCGTATCAAGCAGTAATTGATAATCGTCTGTTGGAGTTGGAACACGCTCTGTTGCTACTCGTTCAAGTTTCTCATTGAATGCACCAAACTCAATTTTTGTGCCGCCAACATCGAAGCCGTAATACATGAAATCTCTCCAATTTTTCCCTAAATTAGGGCAAATAAAATTTTTAAATTAAACAACTAAGGAGCATTATCCATAACACTCCCCCTACAAACCGTGATAGATAACAAACTTATCTCGTGATCGAGTCTGTTTGAACAACAAGTCAGCACAAAGCGGTTAAAGGTTAGAGTGACGTCTCACTTTTGGTGTGCTCTATGAAAGCGTTCAGGCTTGGTTTGGTCGGATCGGACTTATAACGCGTCTTACTTAGCATGTAGCTTTCACGAAATGCTTCAAACCATAGTTGTAAAGTCTTTGCGCCCTGCTCTTCACCCGCTTGCTTTAATACTAAGCTCGCAACTTCTGCAGTAGAAAGGTGTTGTTCGTTGTCTGACTTACGCATCATGTATTGAGAAACCGATTCAGGCTCAATCGACAACACAGGTAAATCTTGCAGATACTCTGAACGACGGAAGATACGTCGCGCTTCGCGCCAGCTGCCATCTATGAAAATCAGCAATAGTGTTTTGTTTGGGTCACGCATTTGTGGCAGGTCTTGAACCACGCGCGTTTTGTCGTCGGTATAGTCTTCTGGGAACACGATCACAGGTTGGTATTTGTCGTCTTTTAGAACATCCAACATCTCTTGATTTGGCTCAGTACGATGCCAAAGGTAGGCGTAACTGTCTTTTACCGTATCAACAATCAAACGACCGGTGTTACTTGGTTTTAAGATTTCGTTGTCTGACAAGATCAACATAGTCGCGACGTTCGTATCAATGTTAGGTTGATGCTCGCAGATACAGCTGTCTTGTTTTATTTTACAGAACTCACATCGCACTACTTTACACCCGCGCGCATTAAACGGCTTAGTAGCAATGGATAAACGGTGTTGGTATAAACGGTGAAAAGCGTGGATTCTCATGGACAATAACGATAGATCTAGAAAAGTGGCACGATTGTACTTACAGTGACCCTAGAATGATAGAAGGAATTCCCATGCAAGACCCATCCCTGCTTCGCCTTGTTTGTTTTATTGTCGTTTTTGGATTGTGTGCTCTTTGGGAGTACCGCTTTCCACGTAAAACGCTGACTCAGAGTAAATGGTTTCGTTGGGGAAACAACTTTGCGTTAGTCGCTCTTAATAGCTTTCTGCTAGCGACGTTAATCCCTATTGCAGCGTTCCAAGCAGCGGTTATCGCACAAGATAACCAATGGGGCTTGTTTAATACCCTGTCACTTCCCAAAGAACTCAGCATTGTGGTTTGTGTATTGTTGTTAGATTTCGCTATTTACCTACAGCATTTGGTGTTTCACCGCGTTCCTTGGCTTTGGAAGCTGCACCGAGTTCATCACGCTGATCTCGATATCGATGTCACAACGGGCACCCGCTTTCACCCAATAGAAATGATTCTTTCAATGCTGATTAAAGTGGGCTTGGTCATAGCACTTGGTGTTCCAGTGATTGCTGTTGTCATCTTCGAAATTTTGTTGAATGCCAGCGCCATGTTTAACCACAGTAATGCTCGCCTTCCGTTGTGGTTTGATAAACGATTAAGAAAAGCGATCGTTACGCCCGACATGCATCGCGTCCATCACTCAGTCATTGTTAAAGAAACACACTCTAACTTTGGTTTCTTCTTATCGGTGTGGGATATTTGGTTTAGGACATATCATGACCAGCCCAAGCTTGGTCATGATAACGTTCATATCGGTGTACCAGAGATACAAGATGGAAAAGAACAGAGGCTGGATAAACTGATCACCCAGCCATTTAGATACAACCAGAAAAGTTAAAAACTAGACAACAAACACGAACCAAACGTTACGCTTTTAACTCACGTAGATAGCGGTAAATGGTGTGGATAGAGATATCGAGCCCTTTTGCTGCTATTTGCGCACTGTCTTTCAAATCGAAAATGCCCATTTCATGCAATCGCGTCACAATCTCACGACTCTTCTTCGATGGCGCTATTTCAGGATCACTCGTCACCTGTTCTCGCACGGTTTCAATTGAGCTGTGCATCATCTCTTCATTGCTGCGGGCAAAAGTTTCAGGTGTGGTTTGAAGTCTTTCAAAATGCGGTAACAAACAAGGAACCAGTGAATGCATCACCTCTTGGAATGGCGCATCGAGGTTGGTGTTGATACAGAGCAAACCGATGGCTTTCTGTTGAGGATTTCGAATTATCGTCGTCATAGAACGTAAGGTTTTGCCATCGGGACATTTTGTCATATACGCGCCCGACACATCTTTACCTTGAGTAAGCTTCATCAGCGCTAAGTTGGTAATAGGTGCGCCTAAGTCTCGACCAGTGACATGACTGTTCGCAATTTTGATAATTGAAGGGTTGCGAACATCTAAACTGTGCAATAACACTTCCGTATGCTCGCCATACATTGCAGCAATCCCGTCAACGATGTTTTCGATTGAGTGCAAAATATCATAATCACTTTGAGCTAATTCAAACACTGAGTCCTTCCTCTTCTGGCGAAAAAACCGCTAAGTAAAAATACCAAGCGGTTTGTTTTATTCTAAAACGTTTGATTACGCTGACATTATATCAATAATCGTTGAGTCTGTAACACTCATACCTGCGGTAACCAATTTTCCAATATTGCGAATACTGGTCTCGACATCATTAGCTACAATGCCTTGGTTGTGGGCTTCATTACAGCGCATCGCCATTAAGAATCCGTTAGCCGCTGCACTGGTTGAGGTTTTCACTTTCATCGCACATGTCGACTTAGCACCATCACAAACCATTCCAGAACAATCACTTAATACATTCTGAATTGCGTAACAGCTCTGTTCAAAAGAACCTTTCGCAAGATACACCATCGCCATCGCCGCCGCGGCACTGGTTACCGTATTACCACAAAAAGCAGAAAGCGGTGGATAGTATGATTTGATATAAATCGCACCAAGGTGACTCATGATAAGCGCTCGTGCCAATTGTTCTTGAGACGACTTAAAATGCTCGGCGATAATTGCAACAGGAATTGTTGCAGCGATCCCTTGATTACCACTGCCGAAATTACTCATTGCAGGCAAGGTTGCCCCACCCATACGAGCGTCGGACGCTGCGGCAGTTTGCATTATGATCTTATTCATTAGATCTTCGGTCATCAGGCCTAATTGGATACCTTGTTCCATGGTACGGCCAACTTCAAGCCCGTATGCATGTGCTAACCCTTCTTGTGACAACTTACTGTTGAGTTCTGACGCCTCTAGAATAAACTGAATGTCTTCAAATTCAGCTCCAGTGGCGTAATTGTAGATACCACCGATATCAATATCGATACCATCACAAATCGATCCTGTTGACACCGTTTGGTCACAATCTTGACTGAATAAAACCGTACCATTTAACGTTTTTTTAATGATCTGAGTATGACCGCCGCTGATTTCAACGATAGCAATTTGACCTTCAGATTCAACTTCAGCACAGCAATAGATGAATTCATCTACGTCTTTTCGATGTGCGCTCACCTGCCCTGCATCAATAAGTGCCTGAGCTTTATCGACATCTTGTGCGGTGATCTTAGCCAAAACCTCTAAACCAGCGTGTGGATCCCCACCAATTGCACCAACAGCAGCAGCAATGGGTAAGCCGATTTTTCCTGTTCCCGGAACAAACACGCCCATCGAGTTTTTGTATAAATTATCCGACACATACACGCGAACTTTGTCGGGTGTACCCACCAGCATCTTGGCCGCGACTGAACAAGCGTAAGCTGCGGAGATGGGTTCTGTGCACCCAAGAGCCGGTTTAACGACGGTATTTAAAATCTCTTTATACTGTTGCCATTGTTGTTTCATAGTAAGGACCTCAAACTATTCTTCGATTATTTACGAGCAGCTACTTACGACCAGCAATTGCTTCAATTTCGATTTTCACGCCTAAAGGAAGATCCTTCACTGCAAAGCAGCTACGAGCAGGACAATCCGTTTCAAAGAACTCTTTATAAGCTTCATTAAAAGCCGCGAAATCATTAATGTCTGATAAGTAACACGTTGTTTTTAGTACCGCGTCTAGGTCACTGCCCGCCGCTTGTAATACATATTGAAGGTTTAGTAACGATTGACGAGATTGTTCACTCACACCACCTTCTACTACACCGCCTTTTTCTCTGCACACTGGTAATTGACCTGATGTGAAAACGAGGTTTCCAAATGCGTTGCCGTGTGAGTATGGGCCGATAGCTTCTGGTGCTCTGTCTGCTGTGATGACTTCTTTCATGATTATTCCTGTTCTGGGTTACTAAATATTTCAACTACATTTTAAACACTGAAACAACCAAAGTGCAAAAATAGTTGCAATATTTATCTTAAAATACCGTCAATCAAAGATCTCAAAAATGGAATCTAATTTAAGTGATTGAATTTGAACAACTTAAGTGTGAACCCTTTTTCTTTCGAAGTCATAATACCGATCTAAATCAAATAAATTTTAATCTGAATTTGAAAAACAAACGAATCAGCAATACGATTCCCACCATAATTTGCAAATAAATTTGAATTTTTTAATTTAGGGTGAGCAGTCATGAATAAACAACAGATACAGGCAGGGCTACGTGCCATCTTGCCGTTATGCGTAGGTGCATTTCCATTTTCATTTATCGTCGGAGCAATCAGTATCACTGCCGGGATGAGTGTTACTCAAAGTACTTTGTGGTCATTTACTGTGTTTGCTGGTTCATCGCAAATGGTCGCATTAGGCTTGGTTCAATCGTCTGCGAGTATCGTAGTCATCATGTTTACTACTTTCATTATCAACCTGCGTCACATGCTCTACAGCGCATCAATGTCCGAACACATGAAAGAGTACCCTCTTCATATGCGCATATTGATGTCTTACGGATTAACAGACGAGGTATACGCAGTAACGATCAATGAAATGAAGGAAGAAAAACAAGGTCGTCATTGGTTCTATTTGGCGGCGATGGGCGGATTTTGGGTTAACTGGGTCGTGGCTGATTTTCTGGGTGCTTTGATAGGGGCATCTTTCCCTGAAATCGCAAACTATGGTTTAGATTTCGCGATGGTTGCTGCATTTATCGCTATCGTAATCCCACAAGTAAAAAGTCGCGAATGTATTGTGGCGGCAATCGTTGCGACATTCACAGGCGTTCAACTGGCTGAACTCCCCTACTCACTTGGTCTTGTTATCGCAGCGGTTGTGGGCGTTTACGCGGGGTATCGTATGGATCTCTCGACAGAGAAAGCAGAACAAGAAGCAACACAAACTGGTTTATTAATCGCAGAAAGCGGAGTGGCATAACCATGAATACAACGACTTTTATTCTTATTACCTTAGCGATGGCGGCGGCAACCTTCATCATTCGTTTTTCTGTGATTGGTATGGCGGGAAAGTTTGAGATGTCGGAGCGTTTTAAAAAGACGCTGCGCTTTGTTCCCGTTACGGTTTTACCTGCGATCATTGCTGTGGAGATTTTAGGTGCGGGGCCTGAAATGGAATTCGATCTTCACAACCCAAAGGTTTTGGCTGCGATTGTTTGTACGCTTGTTAGCCTTCGTTTTGATTTGATTTGATTTGGGTTGTGATTAGTGGTGTTGCCTCGCTTATCTTTTTCCAACAAATCATGCCAATGTTGCCGATGTAGAGAAGCTCAAATAGACAGGTAAATAGCGTTAAAAAAGAAAAGGCAGAGTCTCGTACTCTGCCTTTTGCATAAATCCTATCTCGCTTGGTAGTTAATCAATATTTATCAACAAATAGCAACGAACGTGTCTACTTTTCAGCTTGCAACTGGTACTTGTGAAGCATGGCTTGTTGATGCCCTGCAATTTCGGCGACTTGTTCTGAGCTTTCAATCATAGATTCTAACTGCAATTTGGTATCTTCACCCTGCTCTGATACACGGGTGATTGAATGTGTAACATCAACAGTGGCGCGAGCCTGCTGCTCAGTCGCCACCATGATTTGCTCGACTCGTCCTTTAATCTGACTCACTGCAACTTCAATTTTTTCAAAAGCTTGCTTAACATCACCACTGGTTTGCATCGCATTGGCCATTTCGCTTCGAGATTCAGTTACCGCCGAGCGAGATCGTCCAGCTGCTGCGACCAACTCATTCATCATATTGCGAATATTAGTCGTTTGCTGAGAAGTACCGCTGGCTAGTTTCCTTACCTCATCGGCAACTACGGCAAAGCCTCGGCCTTGTTCACCGGCTCGCGCAGCTTCGATGGCGGCGTTTAACGCCAGCAAGTTGGTGTTTTCTGCAATGCCGCTGATCACATCGACCATTTCACGGATCTGTTTAACGCGTCCGTCGAGGTCGGTCATCGACTCTTCGTTCAAACTCAAAGAGTGTTCTAAAGCTTGCAGGCGTTGCTGATTGAGCCCGACAACTTGGCTGCCGGTTACCGATTCGTTTTCAGCAAGTAGCGCGTCGTCATTTGATGCATTCGAAATACGTGCAATTTCACCAATTGAGGCTTCAAGCTCAGTAATCGTTGTAATCATGTTCTGCAATGATTCGTTCTGCTCATTCAGACTCGAATTAGTTTGTTCCGCTGCATCATGGCTTACTTCTGCAGTTTGGTAAAGCGTTTCGCAGTTACGTGTCACCAAGCGCACGGAATCCGCTGTTGAATCGACCACGGTATTCAGTTTTGAAGCAATCACTTGTAACTCTAAAGGACCAACCAATGCGCTTTGTTTTGAGAAATCATGATCTGCAAGCAAGCTCAGTTGTTGCGTAATATTTTTAAGGCCTTTGTTGACCCAGCGACGTAACACTAACCATGAAAGCACGATGATTATGGCGATCACTAGGCCGCTGATAAACAACACTCGGTCAATATTGGTAATGGTCTGATTAACAACGAGCTCGCTCTCATCAATCAATTGAGAAGCGGTAAAAGATAATTGGTTCAGTGTGTTGATGACAGTGTTCGCTAAAGAGATCACTTCAGCGAGATCTTGCTCTTGTTGTTGAACTAACTCTAATTTCGATAGTAGTTGCTTGATAACGCCTTGTTCTGTGAAGCCTTCTTTTACCATTTCATAAGGTGCGGTTAGGCTTGCGAATTCAGCAATGTCAGGATGCCAATCTGCAAAGTCACTGTAAGCCAAGTTCAGGCCCGCAATTCGGTTTCTTAATTGGCGATATTCGTCTTGTGCTTTCTCGATGTCAGATTGCATCATTAACATCAAGAAGGTATTTGCCATTGCAGAAGCACTTGAAGTGAAACGATTCGCTGCATCACTGGCTTCTGGATTATCTTCCACCAAAAACGAACTGATACGGTTCATTTCGGGTCCGATTGAACCAACACCGTAACGGAACTCGCTCATTTTGCTATCGATCAGGTTTTGCTTATTTTGAATCTCAATCTGGGCGAGCAGAACCGTGTTGGTCATGGTTTTCAGTTGTGCCATATCATCGATAAGGTTCTGTTGTTGTTCTAGAGAGATCGCATCAGGAAAAGATTGGGAGATAAAAAGGAGTTCCTCTAGCGTTGCGTTACTCTCGGAAGCGAGTTGGTCAATCGATCCTCGTGTTGCATTCAGTGTATCTAAGTCGGTTGATTGGGTGCTGTAAGTAAGAAGTTTGACTTGTTCTAATACGCTCTGAGTTAATTCTGCGTTGTGCAACGCAAGCGGTAAAGCCTGCTCCGATAGCGTATCGAAATATCCGCCTACTCGCTCAACACCTCTTATGCTGACCATTGATAAAAAGCTGACAAGTAAAAGAATGGAAATAAAGACAGCACTAACGGTTTGGATGAGCGAGAATGTATAACGTGAGGGTTTTATTGATAAATTTGTGTCGGGCATGTGAAATCCAGTTTGACTACGAAAAGAGATATCCTTAAGTTAGTTCGTATACTAGAAGTCCTTGATGACGTTTTTATTTCATTTTGTTTTCAGAAGAGTTACGTATGAAATTCAGGAAAATGCTTGCAGTTACAATAACTTTCGCAACATTAGCTGCATGTAGCTCGACACCACCTCCCTCTCACTTCAGTCAAACCGCACAGAAACCCTTATCAAAATCAGAACAATTGACTGTTAATGCTTATATGAGCGTGTATGACCAGTGGAAAGGTGTGCCTTATCACTTTGGTGGCACGTCATTTAGAGGTGTTGATTGCTCTGCATTTGTTCAAATTGCAGTACAAAATGCGACCCAGCAAGCACTGCCAAGGACGACAAAAGATCAGAGTCAACAAGGGAAAGAAATCGCATATGAGCAAGCGATAAGCGGTGATCTGGTCTTTTTCAAAACCTCACCAAAGGTTCGACATGTAGGTGTTTATCTGGGAAACAAACAGTTCCTACATGCGTCTACGTCTAAAGGCGTGATTATCTCAAGGCTTGATAACCCCTACTGGGCTTCAAAATTCTGGCACTTTAGACGTATATAGTTTGAAGTTTATCTGACTTTAAATGCATTTATTTAATGTCAGCAGCAACTGATCTTAGTCGTATTTAGCCACAGCAGTATCAAACAAATTCTTCACTAATGCGATGTATTCGTCAAGAAAAACAATCTGCTCGTTCGTCGCTTTCTTAGCCCAAACACCTGCTAATACTTCACCTAAATCAGCGACAACAGCATCGGCCTCTTTCAACAATTGAAAACGAACGCTGGCATGCAATTCTGGGTTTTGCTCGAAAATAGCCATGATGTTGCTTGAAATCATGTCCGTTACGATGTCTTCGACACTTTCAGTGCCAGTATCACCGGTACCTTTGGTGAATACATCCAGGTTGAATGATAGGTGCTCGATTAAAGCTAAGTAGCCATCGGTTTCTACAACCACAATAAATCTCCGTTTTAAGCTCAAAAGTAGATTAATACGTACTTGGCTAATACTATGTAAATTAGGTCATTTGTCATCATTTTATTATTAAAAGTCGCATTTAAATGATCTTTGTTAGCATTTGAGCTCAAATTTAAATCAACCTCTCAAGTATCAAACAAGCCATCGAACTAATCAGGTGAAAAGACCAGCGACAAAAGGATTTAATACCTTACTGACATTCTACCTATTGTCTTATGAGCGCTAACCATCTTATTAGAACCAAATAAGGTAACGTGTAGACGATACCAATCCGCCCCTTCTTTTCCACTTAACGGGGATCTTATCTGGCTCAGATGTGATACCTGTTCCAAACCGTTGACGACCTAACAAAGTATGATTTCTTTCGGTATATCAACGGCATTGAGACAGTTCGAGTTCACAAATTCTATAATTGATGCATATCGAACGGAATAAGAGCTAAGAACATTGACCAGAACGTCTATAAATTGCTCAGATTTATCCTAAACTATTGCTATTAAACTATTTGTATTTAGTATTTCAAATCAACAGTTCTGTGAGGATTTCCTATGTGGCAGGCCATTTCTCAACAGCTTTCAGACACCCTTTTATTCAACTTTCAGATTACTGAACGTACTAAGGTGCCTGGTGGTGACATTAACGATTGCTATATGATCAGTGATGGTAATGAACGTTACTTTGTAAAAGTGAATCAGCGGGAATTTCTCCCAAAATTTGAAATTGAAGCTGAGAACCTGCGCTTACTAAGAAATACTTCTACAGTCTACGTCCCAGAGTTGGTACTGATTGGTAAAACCAAAGAGTGCTCGTTCATTATTCTTAATTACCTACCAACCAAGCCTTTAGAAACAGGCAATAATAGTTATGATTTTGGCGTTCAACTGGCACAACTGCATAGCTGGGGCGAACAAAAAGAGTTTGGTTGCGACCAAGATAACTATATAGGCAGTACCCTTCAGCCCAATCCGTGGCATAAAAAATGGGGCCGTTTTTTCTCAGAGCAGCGTATAGGTTTTCAGCTGCAGCTTCTGAAAGAAAAAGGCATCGAATTTGGTGACATCGACGATATCGTCGACGTGGTCAATATGCGACTTGCGGGCCACAATCCCCGCCCTTCGTTACTTCACGGTGATCTTTGGAACGGAAATGTTGCCAATTCTGCTTTTGGCCCAATTTGTTACGACCCTGCTTGTTACTGGGGTGACCATGAGTGCGATTTAGCGCTAACCGAATTGTTCGAAGGCTTCCCTGAAGAGTTTTATGACGGCTATCAAAGCGTCATGCCACTAGACGTTGGTTATACTGATCGAAAAGACATTTACAACTTGTACCATCTTCTAAATCACTGCAATCAATTTGGCGGTGAGTATTTAGCGCAAACCGAAGCGTGTATTCAGAAGATTCAGGCCGTTTAATACCAGTAACAACGGTTGACCAAGAACCATACAAGCAGCTGTGTTCGATACAAGCTACTAGGATCGACATAAGCTAGCACGTTCGATATAAGTAACTACAATTGAGAAAAACGATCACGTTCGATAAAGCGACTGCAATTGATAAAAGTTACAATGAGGAGAAATCGCCATGCATAAATACACCGAGAAACATGTCTCTTGCCCTCATTGTGGGCACGCCATCAGCATAACGCTCGATGCTTCTAATGGTAGTCAAGACTTCTACGACGATTGTCCAGCGTGTTGCAATGCCATCCACCTCGACATGCAGGTAGATGAAGTGAGAGACAGAATTAATCTCTCGATTGATGCAGACGATGAACAGGTTTTCTGACCAATCATTTTTCGGTTCAGCCCAGATCAAAAAAGAGTACCTGATGTGTAATGCCGTTCACTTAAGAGTGACGGCATTTTTGTTCTTAGCATACCGTTGTGGTCT